>WFVN01000131.1 GCA_015491615.1 Gammaproteobacteria bacterium | reverse complement strand
GGTGGAAGCGGAAGGCGGCCTTTTCCTCCCCGTCCAGGGCGTTCCAGTAGTCGCGAGCCACTTCCAGGAGGGTGAGGGTGCCGGTGACGTTGGTGTGGACGAAGTCGGCGGGGCCGTGGATGGAGCGGTCCACGTGCGACTCGGCGGCCAGGTGCATGACCGCGTGCGGCCGGTGCTCGCGGAAGACGCGCTCCAGGGCGGCCCGGTCGGTGATGTCCACCCGTTCGAAGCGGTGGCGGGGATGGCGGCGGGCCTCGCCCAGGGAGTCCAGGTTGGCGCAGTAGGTGAGCTTGTCGACGTTGACGACGGTGGCGTCCGTGTCCTGGATGTACTGACGGACCACGGCCGAGCCGATGAAGCCGGCGCCGCCGGTGACGAGAATCCGTTTCATGGGGTCCCTGCGAGATGCGCTTGTCGTGGGGTTAAGTTATCGCCGTTGCCCCGGGGGTGCAAGCAGGATTCGGGCCGTCGCCAGGGCTTGCGGGGCGATGGGTGCGGTGCCGGCGAACATCAGCGGCCCACTTCGGCCCGCGGGGTGGACTGGGCCGCCAGGGGGGCGGGGCGGCCCAGGTGGTAACCCTGCCCCATGTCCACGCCCATTTCCTTGAGGAGCAGGCGCACCTGCTCGCTTTCCACGAACTCCGCCACGGTGCTCATGTGTAGCCCCCGGGCGAGGTCGTTGATGGCGCGGATGAAGCGGAAGTCGAAGGGGTCGCGGTCCAGGTGGCGTACGAAGCTGCCGTCGATCTTCACCATGTCCACCGGCAGGTGCTTGAGGTACTGGAACGAGGCGTAGCCGACGCCGAAGTCGTCCAGGGCCACGCGCGCACCGATGTCGTGCAGGGCCTCGATGAATTCCCGCGCCTGGTCCAGGTTGCCCACGGCGGCGGTCTCGGTGATCTCGAAGATGAGGTCACGGGGATCGGCCCCGTGCTGGCGGATGGCGGCGGTGATGTGGTCGAGGACACGGGTGGAGCCGAAGTGGCGCCCGGAGACGTTCACCGCCAGGGTGCAACCGGTGCCGCGCTCGGCCTGCAAGGCGATGACCCGCTCCAGCACCCACAGGTCGATGTCTTCGATGAGGCCGAAACGCTCGGCGGTGTTGATGAAGGCGCCCGGGGGGATGAGGCCGCCATCCTCGGCGACCATGCGCAGGAGGACCTCGTAGTGCATCACCTGGTCGTCGGCGAGGCGCACCACCGGCTGGAACTGGAGGGTGAAGCGGTCGTGGGCGATGGCATGGCGGATGCGTTCCTCCCAATGCACCTTGGCGTGCATGGGCTCGAGGCCGGTGTCTTCCGGGGTGACCCGGTGCACCCCGCCCCGCCCCTGTTCCTTGGCCCGGTACATGGCGGCGTCGGCCAGGGCCAGCAGCTCCTCGGGGCGGTGTCCCTGGGAAGGGAAGGCGACGAGGCCGATGCTGGCGGAGATGGGGAAAGTGCGCCCGTGCGCCTGGTAAGGGTTGGCGCGCAGGATGTCGATGAGCTGCTCGGCCAGGCGTTGGGCGTCCTCGACGGGGGTGTTGGGGAGGATGACTGCGAACTCGTCCCCGCCCAGCCGACCAATGACGTCCACCTCCCGAAGGCTACCCTTGAGGAGGCGGGCCACGCGGATGAGGTATTCGTCGCCGCTGCGGTGGCCGAGGGTGTCGTTGACGTATTTGAACTCGTCCAGGTCGATAAACAGCAGGGCACTGTCGTGGCCGAACCGCTGCGCGAGGGCGATCTGGTGCGCCAGTTCTTCCTGGAAGCGCCGGCGGTTATAGAGGCCGGTGAGGGAATCGTGGTCGGCCAGGTAGGCGATGCGGTTCTCCGCCTCTTTCTGCTCGCTCACGTCCATGAGGATGCCCCGGCACAGGCCATCCTCGCCGCCGCGGCTGAACACCGCCCGCACCCACACGACGTGGCCTTCCTTGTGTTGCATGCGGAAGTCGGTGAGGCTGGACTGCCCCTGGGCGAGCCGTTCGCGGATCTGCTGCAACACCCAGTCGCGGTCGTCCGGGTGGATGACCTGCGTCACGAACCCCGGCGCCAGCCACGCCTCGCGCGAATACCCCAGAAGGCGCTCGGCCTCCCGGGTGACGTAGGTGAGGCAAAGGCGCTCGGCGTCGCCTTCCACCATTACCGCGCCGACGCCGTTGACCAGGTCCTCCAGTCGTCGGGTCTGCCGCTTGAGGGTCTCGTGCTCGCGTTTCAATGCCGCCTGGGTGGTCTCCAGGTAGGTGGCCAGCTCATTGAAGGCGGCCGCCACGTCGGCCAGCTCGTCTTCACCACTGATAGGGATGCGATGTTGCAAATCGCCCGCGCGCAGGCGCCGCGCGCCCTCCTCCAGGCGACGCAGGCCGCGGGTGAGAAACAGCCCCAGGAAGATGGTGACCACCAGGGAGACGGCGATTTCCACCCCGGCGATGAAGGTGTTCTGGGTGCGGGTCTTGGCCACCAGCGCGGCCACCCGCTCGATGCCGTAGCCGACGTTGAGTTCGCCCAGGTACTGCCCGTAGAGATAGACCGGCTGGCGCCAGTCGAAGATGCCGTCGGCCTCGGCCTCTTCGTAGTTTCGGTCGATGGCCAAGTTCTCGGGGACGCGACCGATGCGGCCCATCTCCTGCCCCGTTCGGTTCCGCACCAGGACGTAGGCCAGGTCCCGGCGGTCACCGATGAGGGCCAAGGCATCGGCGATCACTGCTCGGTCGGCGGCGGCCAGGCCGTCGGCGAGGGCGGCGGCAAGCAGGCGGCTGTCCTCGCGCACCGATTGTTCCAGGAGCTGGGCATGGCTGGTGCCGATGAGACGCACGCTGTTCCACACCAGCAAGGAAAGCATGACCGCCTCCACTAGCACCACGCCGAGGATCAGGCGGCTGGCGAGGCGCAGGCGCATCAACGCAGCTCCAGCAAGGAGAGGTAGGGGCGCAGGATTTCATAGTCCGCCAGGGAGGCAGGCCGGTACCCGGGGAAACCGAGCTTCGCCAACACCCGCTTGCCCTGCGGGTCCGAATCCATGGCCGTGAGGATCGCTGTCACCCGCGCCGCCACCTTCGGCTCCAGGTCGTGGCGTACGAGGAAGGCCGTGTTGGGCAAAGGGCGCGTCTTGCCGAGGATGCGCAACGGCGCTCCCTGGTCCAAAGATCGACGAACGGCGTTCACCGACACCACCGCGGCATCCACTTGACCGCCCAACACCGCCTGGTAGGCGGCGTTGTGGCTGCGGAAGGCGCGAAAACGCGGTGCACGCTCGCCGTCAAGACCAGCCACTTCCCGGAGATCCAGCTTGCCGGCAGCGGTGATGATGGCCTGCGGCGGGGGCGTAGCCACCACCTTGCCGGCCAAGTCCTCGAGGTTTCGCAGGGGGCTGTCCCGGTGCACCACGTAGAAACCACGCAGGGATCGCTTGAGGCTGGCGACGATGCGGTAATGCCCCTCGTCTTCGGCGCGCAGGGCGAAGTGGGGCGCGGTGACGAGGAATTCGTAACGCGCCTCGCTGGTCCGCTGCACGAAGGTGGGGAAGTCTCTCGCCGTTTCGAGCACCACCGGATGGTGAAGGCGCTCGGCCAAGTGCTGGGCCAAGGGGGAGAAACGCTGGAACAGAGTGACCGGCGTGACGATGGGGAAGACGCCCAGGGTCCACGATGATGGCGTCCCTTGGGCCGGGAAGGCCAGCAACCAGCACAAGACGATGCCGCCCACGATCCGACCCACCCTCGTCACACCCCGCTTCCCCATTCCCAGAACGTGTCTTTTGAAGGTCGTCATTCAAGTTCCATTCCGGGGATGCACCGCTTTAAAACTGCTATGATTTAGCACCCAGGTCGAACATCGAACAAAGGCAACGAACGAAAACAAAATGAAACGTGTGGAATTACTCATCGAGGGCTTTCTCTATCGCAGCCGCTGGCTTCTGGCGCCGTTCTACCTCGGCCTGGTCATCGCTATCGCCATCCTCCTGACCAAGTTCGTCCAAGAGATCTTGGAGCTCCTCCCCGGCGTGCTGGAAAAAGACTTCAGCCATGTCCTTCTCGTCATTTTGCGCTTGGTGGACATCGCCCTCATCGCCGATCTGCTCATCCTCATCATTTTCAGCGGTTATGAGAATTTCGTCTCCCGCATCGACGTGCTCGACGAAGATCGCCCCCGCTGGATGGGCAAGATCACCTTTTCCGGCATCAAGATCAAGCTATTCGGCTCCATCGTCGCCATCTCGGGCATCGAGCTGCTCAAGGTCTTCATGCAGGTGGAGGAATACACCGCGGAGCAAATCCTCTGGCTGGTGGGTATCCACCTCACCTTCGTGCTCTCCGGCCTGCTCTTCTCGCTCATGGACAAACTGGCCGCCCAGACCCACCTCCTGGAGCAGGAAGAACGGGAGCTCTTCCACCGCCACCGGCGCGAGCAGGCACGCCTGGCGGAGGAGGAAAAGAAGGCTCAGGGCTGATCCAGGTCTGCCGCCAGCGCCGCTCGCTGGGGGGGCTCCAGGGTCAGGCGGTGGCCGTAGCGGGGATGGTCTACCCCGAAAGTGACGGGAGCGCCAGCGTGCACCGCGCGGCGCCGGTCCTCGTCCAGGGGAAAGCGCAGGAAGTGCACCGCCGAGGTCTTTTCCTCGGTGCTCCGTTCCAGGTCTTCGTCGGCGATGGCGTACACGGGCGATGACTCTCCCACCTGCACCCAGACCCGGTCTTCGATACCCACCAGCTCGCGCAGGCACCGTTTGCGTTCCTCGGGATCAGGGAATTCGATCATCATCGTCGCGCGCCAGTCCAATCCTCCAGGAATCAGTGGGTTATAGGCGTCTAGCTCCCCCTGGATGGCTTCCGGCTCGAACAAGCGTTCGATGCGCAGCATCTCCTGCACCTGGTACTGGATGGTGAGGCGGTCTTCGAACTGGAGGGTGACGTGGGGGCCCAGGTGGACGGTGCGGGCCTTCTTATGGGCGATGGCCCGGCGCCGGAACTCGGGGCGCACGCGGGCGTAGGCCTCCAGGGAATACAGGTCTTCGGGGCGCAGCTTGTCCATGGTCTCCTCAGATGGCGTAAGCGCGGCGGGCCAGGGTCATGGGGTGGATGGCCTTCACCTCGCCGGCCACGGCGTGCTGGATCTGGGTGTCGGCCAGGGGGCAGTCGGAGGCCACCACGTCCGGCTTGATCTGACGCACCTTGCCGGCCACCGGGCGGCAGATCTTGAGGCTGATGTCGTGGTACTCCTTCTTCACCGCGTAGGTACCGTCGTGGCCAGAGCAGCGTTCGATGGTCTCCACCCGGGTGCCGGGGATGAGCTGCAGGAACTCGCGCGTCTTCAGGCCGATGTTCTGCACCCGCAGGTGGCAGGCGGCGTGGTAGGCCACCGTCCCCAGGCCGGTCTTGAATTCGGTGTTGAGCAGGCCGGCTTTGTGGCGCCGCATGAGGTATTCGAAGGGGTCGAAGATGGCGTCGCGCACGCGCGCCACGTCTTCGTCGTCCGGGAACAACAGGGGCAGCTCCTGCTTGTACATAAGGACGCAGGAAGGCACCGGAGCGACCAAGTCCCAACCTGCATCGATCCACTTCAACAGACGTGGAATGTTGTGGGATCGGGCCCGATCGACGGCCTCCAGATCCCCCAGCTCCAGTTTGGGCATGCCACAGCAGCGGGTGTCCTGGATGAGGCGCACGGGAATGCCGTTATGCTCGAACACCGCCACCAGGTCTTCCCCCAACTGGGGGGCATGGTGGTTGGCGTAGCAGGTGGGAAAGAGGGCGACGCGCCCGCGGGTGTCGTCCGTGGGCTGGGGCTCAATGCCGCTGTCGTGGCCGCACAGGCGCTTCTCCAGAGTGTCGCCGTGGAATTCGGGCAGGGGGGCGTCGGCGGCGATGCCGATAGCCTGCTCCAGGAAACCACGCAGGGTGTGGCTATGGGTGGCAACATTGGTCACCTCGCGCACCACGGGGATCTCGCCCAGGCTCCCCAGGCGGTCGGTATCGGCGAGCAGGCGGTCCCGAAAGGAAGCCCCCTTGCCCCTGAAGCGCACCGCCTTGGCACGCAACATGAGGTGGGGAAAGTCCACGTTGAATTCATGCGGGGGGACGTAGGGGCACTTGGTCATGTAGCACAAGTCGCACAGGTAGCAATGCGCCACCACCTTCCAGTAATCGGCCCGCTCCACCCCGTCCACCTCCAGGGTATCCGACTCGTCGATGAGATCGAACAGGGTGGGAAAGGCGTTGCACAAGCTCACGCACCGGCGACACCCATGACAGATGTCGAATATCCGCGCCATCTCTCGATAGAGGGCTTCCTCGTCGTAGAACTTCGTTTCCTTCCACGGAATGGGATGACGGGTGGGCGCCTCCAAACTGCCTTCGCGTACCTTGCTCATGGCGTTCCTCTCACGAATCCGGCGGGGATGAAAAGGCCGGCACCAGGGCCGGCCTTGTGGGTTTCGCGAGGCCGAAGCCGAATCAGCTCAGACTGTCCAAAGCCTTCTGGAAACGATTGGCGTGGGAACGCTCCGCCTTGGCCAAGGTCTCGAACCAGTCGGCGATTTCGTCGAACCCTTCCTCGCGGGCGGTCTTGGCCATGCCGGGATACATGTCAGTGTACTCGTAGGTCTCGCCGGCGATGGCCGCCTTGAGGTTCTGCTCGGTGGTGCCGATGGGCAGGCCGGTGGCCGGGTCGCCCACCGCTTCCAGGTATTCCAGATGGCCGTGGGCGTGGCCAGTCTCGCCCTCGGCGGTGGAACGGAACACGGCGGCGATGTCCGCGTAACCTTCCACGTCCGCCTTGGCGGCGAAATAGAGATAACGGCGGTTGGCCTGGGATTCTCCGGCGAAGGCGGCCTTGAGATTTTCTTCCGTTTTGCTGCCCTTCAGTTCCATTGCTGACCTCCTCGTCAGTTCATTTTAGAATGATTCCATGCCGCATTAACCGTAGTTAGGGCCCCCAGGGTTGTCAACCGAGCTTACATCCAGCCGTTTCGGTTGACCGCCCCGGGGTGGGCCCGCATAATTGCTCGGCTCACTCGCCCGCCGGCGGGTGGTGTCGATGGTGGCCCATGCCGGTCCCCCCGCGACGATACATCGTGAACCCCGCCAGGCCCGGAAGGGAGCAACGGTAGCGGTGGACTCGGGCGCCGGGGTGTGGCTGGTGTGGGTCGCCTCCCTCATTTCGAACCGCGAGGTCCCACGTCAGGCCGAAGATGATCTATCAAGTCCTCGCCCGTAAGTGGCGACCGCGCACCTTCACCGAAGTGGTGGGCCAGGAACACGTCCTGCGCGCCTTGATCAACGCCCTGGACAACCAACGCCTGCACCACGCCTACCTCTTCACCGGCACTCGCGGCGTGGGCAAGACCACCCTCGGCCGCATCCTCGCCAAGTCCCTCAACTGCGAACGGGGCGTGAGCGCCACCCCCTGCGGTGAATGCCCCGCCTGCCGGGCCATCGACCAGGGCCGCTTCGTGGACCTCATGGAGGTGGACGCCGCCTCGCGCACCAAGGTGGAAGACACCCGCGAACTCCTGGAGAACGTCCAGTATCCGCCCACCCAGGGGCGCTACAAGGTGTACCTCATCGACGAAGTGCACATGCTCTCCGGCCACAGCTTCAACGCCCTCCTCAAGACCCTCGAGGAACCGCCGGAACACGTCAAATTCCTCCTCGCCACCACCGATCCGCAAAAGCTTCCGGTCACCGTCCTCTCCCGCTGCCTGCGTTTCAACCTCAAGCGCATCCCGCGCGAGCGCATCGCCGCCCACCTGGCCCACATCCTCGACCAGGAAGGCATCCCCTACGAAGCCCCCGCCCTGGGCCTGCTGGCCCGCGCCGCCGATGGCAGCCTGCGCGACGCCCTTAGCCTCCTCGACCAGGCCATCGCCTTCGGCGGCGGGCAGGTGGGCGAACAGGCGACCCGCGACATGCTCGGGGACCTGGACCCCACCCACCTGCGCCAGATCGTGTCCGCCCTGGCCGAGGCTGACGGGCCCGCCCTCTTGAGCCAAGTGGAACGGCTGGCGGAATCAGGCGTGGACTTCGAACAGGCCCTGGAGGGCCTCATCTCCACCTTGCACCGGATCGCCGTCTCCCAGGTGGTGCCCCAGGCCGCCGAGGGGGACGACTGGGTCCGCGAGATGGCCGACCGCCTTCCCCCCGAGGAGATCCAGCTCCACTACCAGATCGCCATCGAGGCGCGCCGCGACCTGCCCCTGGCGGTGGATCCGCGCGCCGGTTTCGAGATGGCCCTGCTGCGCATGCATGCCTTCCGCCCCGCGGCCCAAACCGGCGCGCGGATCCACCGCCAGGGGC
>WFVN01000130.1 GCA_015491615.1 Gammaproteobacteria bacterium | reverse complement strand
TACCAGCGCAGCCTGGACGTCTCCGGCGGCAACACCTACGTCGCCAACGCCAAGCTGTTGCAATATCAGGCCTCCGGCCAAGTGGACGGTACTGCCGGCGGTAGTTTGGACGACGGCAATGGCAACGAAGTGAATTTTCCCGCTGGTGCTTTCAGCGGCACCGCCACCGTGAACATGGCAGTGGGCGATCCCTCCACTGAGGAAGGGCGTGCCGTCTTCCCCGGCGACTACATGGCCACCGACATCGATGACGACGGTCCCAACACGCCCCTGGAGTCGGTGGTCTTCACCGAAGTGACCCTCCTCGACGCCGACGGCAACGAGATCACCCAGCTCGATGCGCCGGCCACCGTGCGCCTGCGCCTGCCCGACGATCTCCAGTCGCAATACAGCGCCGGCGACACCATCCCCTGGTGGTCCTACGACGAGGAGAACGCCACCTGGGTGCGGGAGGACGCCGATCCCAGCACACCGGAGATCGACGACGCGACGGTGGTAGTGGGTGATGATGACGACCTCTACGTGGTGGCCCAGGTCACCCACTTCACCTGGTGGAACGCCGACAAACCCATCGATGAGCACGCCTGCCTGTGCCTCACCGTCACCGACGGCGACGGCAACCCGCTGGTGGGCGTCCAGGTGATCGCCGAAGGCGTCACCTACAACGGCCGCTCCACCCCCCGCGCCACCGACGCCCAGGGGTACGTCTGCCTCACCGTCAAGCGCAGCACCAACACCCAGACCGAACAGGTGAAAATCTTCGTCGAACAGGGCGGGGTCCGCTTCTACTACAGGGACGACTCGGGCTCCGACATCATCGACACCCCGACCCAGCAGGGTTCCACCATCGACGATTCCGGGGAGTGCGTCGGTCTGGACGGCGGTATCGTCGTCGATTTCGACGGGACCATCTCCGGCACCGTCACCCGCGGTGGTGAACCCTGGGCCGGTTTCACCTTCTTCACCGACTTCGGTCGCGCGGTGACCACCGACGACAACGGCAACTACAGCGTCGAGTCGCCCTCGGGCACCACGGTGACCCTGTTCTATCCGGGGTGGTTCGAGGAATCGGTCTCCGTCCCACAGGGCGGTGACGCCACCCATGACATCGATCTGCCCAACCGCGACCCGGTGATCGACCGCATCGAGCGTAATCCCTCGACCCGGGTCGCCAACGGCGCCACCGTGAACTTCACCGCCTTCGCCATGGACCCCGACGGCGATCCCCTCACCTACGATTGGGATGTCGATGTGGGCAACCTCACTGCCAACGGCATCAATGCCCAGTGGCAGGCGCCGGCCAGCGGTGATGGTGTCGCCACCATCACCTTCGTTGCCAGCGATCCCTTCGGCGGCCAGGCCAGTAAGACCGTCGAGGTGAGCTACGGCACCCTGGCCGCGGACACCCTGCGCCTGCGCATCCTCGACAACCCCATCGATCGCACGCCGCTGGTCAATGCCCCGGTGGTGGTGTACGGGAATACGAACATGGAAGACTCGACCAATGAAGACGGCTGGGTCGAGTTCACCGGCGTTCCCAACCCAGTGACCTTCACGGCGGGGTGGGATCTCGCGCAGTTGTACGAAGAGGGTGTGCAGCCGCGCATCCAACAGACCTCCGCCTCCGTGGGCCTGCAGACCTTCGTCGAGGTCCCCACCGGGGAGTACGTCATCTATGCCGAGAGCATCCCCGGCTTCCTCTTCGACGGGGAGCTGTCGGACTTCTCCTGCGACGCCCCCATCGTCATGAACGTGCGGGTGAACGTCCCGGCAGGGCAGGGCATCACCGGCGTCAGCCTCTTGCCCTTCGATGAGGACTACCCCGCCGCGGGTGGCCTGGAGCAGATCGACATCTGCCCGTACCACCTCCAGAACGACGGCAAGGTGAGTTTCCTCGCCGTGGGGGTCGATGCTGACGGGCGCCTGGTCGCCTACGGCTTCCAGCGGGACGTGACCCCCGTGCCTGGCGGAACCGTGACGGTGGATTTGGAGCGTGAGCCCAAGGCCTTCACCTGGACCGAGGTCGGCGGCCCGGCGCCGCAGATGATCGGCGTGATGGCCCGCTACAAAGGGGTGTACTACTACGGCGGTTTGCCCGACAGCGATCCGAGCACCCAAGACGTGGGCGAGAACGCCCTGCCGGACGCCTTCCCCTTCGACACCTACTGGTTCGAGTCAGGGAATATGGATCCGGTGTTCATGAGTTCCTTCCTGGGGCTGGATGGGTTCGGCGAGGCCGATGGTCCCATCGACGAAGTGGACATCCAGAGCCGCCGCTTTACCTCCGCCCCGGACAACGTCGTCTTCGACGTGCCGGACTTCGGCCTCGACGGCAGCTACGATCCCGATACCCAAGTGCTGAACATCCGGGACACCACGGCCGGCGACGCCGACGCCGTCAGCCTCCGCCTCATTGCGCAGGCCTTCTTGCAAGGCAGTGGCGATCTGATGGTGGACTGGGGATTCTTCGTCCCCGGTAACAGGGACGCGTTGGGTTTGAGTTCCCTCACCCCGCCGAGCGACCTCGTCGATTCCCAGCAGTGGGACGACTTCCTGAACGCCCTGGGTCAGTTCTTCAATCCTTTCGCCTCCGATCCATCCGACGCAGCCTTTGGTGTCAGCCTGCTTCTCGGTTGGGAAAGCGATGCCTTCGACGGTCTGGCGGACTACTGGCAGTACGTCGCCCAGGGCCGGGCGGACTATCCGTCCAACGCCAACTACTTCGACATCGGCCTGAAGGTCACCCCGATCGGAGAGTCGGTATTCGACGGCCTGCCGTTCTAAGACCGATCCGGTCCTGTTCGGAACCCAACCCCGGTCGGTCCTCCGGCCGGGGTTTTTCGTCTTTTCCGCACCCCGGCGGGCATTGAACCCCACCCCGCCCCTGGCTATACTGCCGCTCGATGGGCGGCGGTACGGCCCCTGGCGCCGGTGCACGGGCGCCAGCCCATTTTGGCCCGGCGCAAGCCGGGTTTTGTGTTTGGGGCCCTCTGCGCCGCCACGATTCGCGAAAGTGGCGGAATTGGTAGACGCGCTGGATTTAGGTTCCAGTGGGGCAACCCGTGGGAGTTCGAGTCTCCCCTTTCGCACCAAACGACTACCCCCATCGACCGGCCTCGGGCCGCGGTTCGATCGAGGTCTCACCCCTTCAACCCTTGAGCACATGCAAGAACCCAGAGGATCCACCATGTCGGAGAACACCGCCCAGCAAACCGAACAAGCCAGCGGCCTGGAACGCCGGATTACCTTCACCGTCCCCACCGAGGACCTGGAAAAGGCCATCGACGAACGCCTGCGCGAGCTGGGGCGCAGCGTCCGTCTGCCGGGCTTCCGTCAGGGCCGCGTCCCGGCCCGCGTCCTGCGTCAACGCTACGGCAAGCAGGTGCGCGCCGAGGCCCTGGAAGAGCTGGTGCGCAACCAGTTCTACCGCGCCGTCGCCGAGGAACACCTGCGTCCCGCCGGCGGGCCCGTACTCTCCGAACCCGAGGAAGGGGAAGGCGGCCTCACCTTCACCGCCACCTTCGAGGTCTATCCCGAGATCGAGCTCCAAAGTCTGGAAGGGGTCACCATCGAAAAGCCGGTGGTGGAGATCACCGATGCCGACGTGGACAAGGTCATCCAGCGCCTGCGCGAGCAGCAGGCCGAGTGGCAGGCGGTGGATCGCCCGGCCAAAGAAGGGGACCGGGTGACCGTGGACTACAAGGCCACCGTCGAGGGCGAACCCTTCGAGGGCGGCGAGGGCGAGGATCTGGTGGTCGAGCTGGGCGCCGGCCGCATGATCGACGGCTTCGAGGAAGGCCTCGTCGGCGCCGGGCCGTGCGACACCGTGGAAATGGACCTCACCTTCCCCGAGAACTACGGCAAGGAAGAGCTGGCCGGCAAGCCTGCCCATTTCACCGTCACCGTCAAGAAGGTGGAAGAAGCGGTCCTCCCCGAGCTGGACGACGACTTCGCCCGTCGCTACGCCATCGAAGAAGGGGGCATCGAAGCCCTGCGCCGCGAAGTGCGCGAGAACATGGCCCGCGAGTTGGAGCGCACCATCCGCCAGAAGGTCAAGGAGCAGGTCATGGAGGCCCTCCTGGAGAAGCACGGCGTGCCCGTGCCCGAGGCCCTGGTGCGCGAGGAGAGCGAGCGTCTGGCAAGGCAAATGCAAGCGCAGATGGGGCAACAGGGGACCCAATTGCAACTGCCCCTGGAACTGTTCGAGAAGGAGGCCCGCAGACGGGTGGCGCTGGGCTTGATTTTGGCGGAACTGGTCAAGCAGAATGGCATCAAGGCCGACCAGGAAAAGGTCAAGGAGGCGCTGGAAGAGTTGACCGCTTCCTACGAGCACCCGGAAGAGGTCATGCGCTGGTACCTCGGCCAGCCCGAACGCCTGGCGGAAATCGAGTCCATGGTGGTCGAGAACGAAGTCGTGGACCGGTTACTGGAACAGGCCGAGGTGCAGGAACGCCCCGCCAGCTTCGATGAAATCATGAGCCCGGATCGACAGGCCGGGGCCGAAACGGAGGCATGATGAACGATCGACCCCCCCTGGATCCCCTCGCCATGAATCTCGTGCCCATGGTGGTCGAGCAGACCGGCCGGGGGGAACGCGCCTACGACATATACTCCCGCCTGCTCAAGGAACGCATCGTCTTTTTGGTGGGGCCGGTGGAGGACCACATGGCCAACCTGGTGGTGGCTCAGCTCCTCTTCCTGGAATCGGAGAATCCCGACAAGGACATCTACCTTTACATCAACTCGCCCGGCGGCGCGGTGACCGCCGGTCTCTCCATTTACGACACCATGCAGTTCATCAAGCCGGACGTGAGCACCCTGTGCATCGGCCAGGCTGCCAGCATGGGGGCTCTGCTCCTGGCCGGCGGCGCGCCGGGCAAACGTTACTGTCTGCCCCATTCGCGCATGATGATCCACCAGCCCCTTGGGGGGTTCCAGGGCCAGGCCACGGACATCGAGATCCACACCCGGGAGATCCTCCGCATCCGGGAGCGGCTCAACAAGATCCTGGCCTTCCACACCGGCCAACCCCTGGACAAGATCCAGAGAGACACCGATCGCGACTTCTTCATGGGTGCCGAAGAGGCCATCGAATACGGCCTCATCGACAAGATGCTCAGCTCCCGCAAAGAGGACGAGTGACGTTGAACTAACGCCCAGCGGGTGCTATCTAAACGAATAGTTTTTGAAAAAACATGGCGTTAGGGGGGTTCTCCCGGCCATGGGCAGCCCAACCAAGCAGCAAAGAGGTGGCGCATGAGTGACGAAGGACGCGGGAAGGGCAACGGCGGCGACAAGCTGCTCTACTGTTCTTTTTGCGGTAAAAGCCAGCACGAGGTGAGGAAGCTGATCGCCGGGCCGTCGGTCTTCGTCTGCGACGAGTGCGTCGAGCTCTGCAACGACATCATCCGCGAGGAGGTGCAGGAGAAATCCCCCTCCATTCATGGCAGCAAACTCCCCACTCCCAAGGAAATCAACGAAGTCCTCGACGAATACGTCATCGGCCAGGAGCGCGCCAAGAAGGTCCTCTCCGTGGCCGTCTACAACCACTACAAGCGCCTGAACGCAGGCAAGAAGAAGGACGAGGTGGAGCTGTCCAAGAGCAACATTCTCCTCCTCGGCCCCACCGGGTCGGGCAAGACCCTCCTCGCCGAGACCCTGGCCCGGCTGCTCAACGTGCCCTTCACCATCGCCGACGCCACTACCCTCACCGAGGCGGGCTACGTGGGTGAGGACGTGGAGAACATCATCCAAAAGCTCCTCCAGAAGTGCGACTACGACGTGGAGAAGGCGCAGACGGGTATCGTCTACATCGACGAGATCGACAAGATCTCCCGCAAGTCGGACAACCCGTCCATCACCCGCGACGTTTCCGGCGAAGGGGTGCAGCAGGCCCTTCTGAAGCTCATCGAGGGAACGGTGGCCTCGGTGCCTCCACAAGGTGGGCGCAAGCACCCGCAGCAGGAATTCCTGCAGGTGGACACCTCCAACATCCTGTTTATCTGCGGTGGTGCCTTCGCCGGGCTGGACAAGATCATCAAGCAGCGTACCGAAAAAGGCGGTATCGGTTTCGCCGCCGAGGTGCGTGGTAAAGAGGAAGGCGTGCCCGACAGCGCGATCCTCCATCGGGTGGAGCCGGAAGACCTGGTCCGCTACGGGCTGATTCCGGAATTCGTCGGTCGCCTGCCGGTGATCGCCACCCTGGACGAGCTGGACGAAGCGGCCTTGGTGCGGGTCCTCACCGAACCGAAGAACGCTCTCACCAAACAATACGCCCGTCTGTTCGAGCTGGAAGGCTGCGAGCTGGAGTTCCGCGAGGATGCCTTGCGCGCCATCGCCCGTAAGGCCATGAAGCGCAAGACCGGGGCCCGCGGCTTGCGTTCCATCCTCGAGAGCGTATTGTTGGACATCATGTACGAGCTGCCCTCCATGGAAGACGTCAAGAAAGTCGTCATCGACGAAGACGTCATCGAGGGCAATAGCAATCCTTTGCTCATCTACGAAGGTAGCGAAGGATCTCGCGCCGCCTCCGATTGACACATCGCCCGGGCCGCCTCCCGGGCATGAGGAGGCGGCTCTCATCGCAACGTGCGCCGTGGGCGCCCATATTCCATACGTCGGCCTGATTTAAGAAGCCTCCGCGCAGTCTGCCGTTACGGGACGGCATGTTCTTCGCACCCTGCTCCGGGAACCCTCGTGCGAACGATGAATCCGAAGGGACACCGGAAACGCCGAATCCGAACGAATCCCTTTTCGAGGAAACGATATGACAGAAAAGATCCCTACCCAGACCCATGCGGCGCAATCGATGCCCGTTCTGCCCCTGCGGGACGTGGTCGTCTATCCGCACATGGTCATTCCCCTGTTCGTGGGGCGGGAAAAATCCATCAAGGCCTTGGAGGCCGCCATGGAGGCGGACAAACGCATCCTCCTGGTGGCGCAGAAGAGCGCCGCTGAGGACGATCCCAGCAGTGACGACATCTACCGCGTCGGTACCCTGTCCACCATCCTCCAGTTGCTCAAGCTCCCCGATGGCACCGTGAAGGTGCTGGTGGAGGGCGAGCGACGCGCCGAGGTGGAGTCTTTCCACGAGGGCGGGAGCTATTTCGCCGCCCGCGTGCGCCCCCTGGACGAGGTCAACGTGGACGAGCGGGAGACCGAGGTGCTCATGCGCTCGGTCATGGGCCAGTTCGACCAGTACGTCAAGCTCAACAAGAAGATTCCGCCGGAGATTCTCACCTCCCTGTCCGGGATCGACGAACCCGGCCGCCTGGCCGACACCATCGCCGCGCACATGTCCCTGAAGATCGAGGACAAACAAAAAATCCTCGAGATCGCCGATGTGCGCGAGCGTCTGGAACACATCATGGCCCTCATGGAATCGGAGATCGACATCCTGGAGGTGGAAAAGCGCATTCGCGGTCGCGTCAAGCGGCAAATGGAGAAGAGTCAACGCGAGTACTACCTCAATGAACAGATGAAGGCCATCCAGAAAGAGCTGGGCGAGCTGGAGGACCACCCCAACGAGATCGAGGAACTCACCGCCCGCCTGGAGCGCTCGGGCATGCCCAAAGAGGCGCGCGAGAAAGTCGAGGCCGAGATCAACAAGCTCAAAATGATGTCGCCCATGTCGGCCGAGGCCACCGTGGTGCGTAACTACATCGATTGGATGCTCCAGGTGCCTTGGAAGAAGCGCACCCGCATCCACAAAAATCTGAAAAAGGCCGAGGACATCCTTGAGGCCGACCACTACGGTCTGGAGAAGGTCAAGGAACGCATCCTGGAGTATCTGGCCGTGCAGCAGAGGGTGCGCAAGCTCAAGGGGCCGATCCTCTGTCTGGTGGGGCCGCCGGGGGTGGGCAAGACCTCCCTGGCCCGTTCCATCGCCAAGGCCACCCATCGTAAGTTCGTGCGCATGTCCCTGGGCGGGGTGCGTGACGAGGCCGAGATCCGCGGCCACCGGCGCACTTACATCGGTTCCATGCCTGGCAAGATCATCCAGAACATGGCCAAGGTGGAGGTGCGCAACCCCTTGTTCCTTTTGGACGAGGTGGACAAGATGTCCATGGACTTCCGGGGCGATCCCTCCGCCGCCCTGCTGGAGGTCCTCGATCCGGAGCAGAACAACACCTTCAACGACCACTACCTGGAAGTGGACTACGACCTTTCCGACGTGATGTTCGTGGCCACCGCCAACAGCCTCAACATTCCGGCTCCATTGCTGGATCGCATGGAAGTGATCCGCATCCCCGGCTACACCGAGGATGAGAAGGTCAACATCGCCATGCGCTATCTGCTGCCCAAGCAGATGAAGGCCAACGGGCTCAAGGAAGGCGAGCTAATTCTGGGTGAGAACACGGTGCGGGAGATCGTGCGCCACTATACCCGCGAGGCGGGTGTGCGTAATCTGGAACGCGAACTGGCCAAGATCTGCCGCAAAGTGGTCAAGGAAATCGTTCAGGAAGCCGGCAAGGCACCGGTGAAGGTCACCGCCCGCAACCTGGAGCGTTATCTCGGTGTCAAGCGCTACCGTTTCGGCAGGGCCGAAGGGGAGGACCGTGTCGGCCAGGTCACCGGTCTGGCCTGGACGGAGGTGGGGGGCGAATTGCTCACCATCGAAGCGGTGACCATGCCCGGCAAGGGGAAAATGACCGTCACCGGTCAATTGGGCGATGTCATGAAGGAATCCGTGCAAGCGGCCATGAGCGTGGTTCGCTCGCGTGCCGAAAGCCTGGGCATCGCCCCGGATTTCTACGAGAAACAAGATATCCACATCCATGTGCCCGAAGGAGCCATTCCCAAGGACGGGCCCTCGGCGGGTATCGGCATGTGCACGGCTCTGGTGTCCGTGCTCACCGACATCCCCGTGCGCGGTGACGTGGCCATGACCGGCGAGATCACTCTGCGGGGCGAGGTCCTTCCCATCGGCGGTTTGAAGGAGAAGCTCCTCGCCGCGCACCGGGGAGGGATCAAGACAATCTTGATCCCGGAGGAAAACAAGCGAGATCTTGCTGAAATACCCAAAAATATCAAACAAAAACTGGATATCCGGTCCGTCCGTTGGATAGATGAAGTGCTGGAAGTGGCATTGAGCGCCCGACCTACCCCCCTATCCACCGGGGAAAGCGAAGTGGTGGGGAAGGAGAAGAAGACGGGCAAGGCTGCCGGGGGCAAGCCGGTACGTGCCCATTGAGGACCCCGGTCTCCCCCGAGGGCACTTGTAATTTATGGGTGGTTGCAAAATTTTTGATGAGAAGTGCGAGCCATCCTTGACACTGTTTTTCCCGGGTTGGTATAAATGCCCGACCGCTTAGGGAACTGGCAGCCGCCGATCGGCGGTTTTCTTCAAATGAACCGATGCTTTCGACGAGAGGGGAGCCGGCATTGAACAAAGCACAACTAATCGACGCTGTCGCTGAAAAGTCCGATCTCACCAAGGCGCAGGCTGCGCGTGCCGTGGATGCGGTCATCGAGGCCATTACGGAAACCTTGCAAGAGGGGGAGCAGGTTTCCCTGATCGGTTTCGGTACCTTCCTGGTGCGTGAACGCGCCGCCCGAACTGGACGTGATCCGCGTACCGGTGCTACCATCAATATCCCTGCAGCCAAAGTTCCTGCTTTCCGGCCTGGAAAAGCGCTCAAGGATGCCGTAAAATAGCCGTCCTTGGGGTGCTTAGCTCAGCTGGGAGAGCGTCGCCCTTACAAGGCGAATGTCGGGGGTTCAAATCCCTCAGCACCCACCAGGAACAACGATGGAGTGGTAGTTCAGCTGGTTAGAATACCGGCCTGTCACGCCGGGGGTCGCGGGTTCGAGTCCCGTCCACTCCGCCAATTACGAAGAGGGCATCCGGTTAACGGATCGCCCTCTTTTCTTATTCCACGTCCAACCCGACAGCAAACGGATTCGATGCCATGTTGCAGGTGATACGCGAGCGCGCTCAGGGACTCTTCGTCTGGATCATCGTTGGACTCATTGTCGTCTCTTTTGCCCTTTGGGGCGTTGGTGAGTATTTCCGCGAGGAACCGCCTATCTTCGTGGCCAAGGTGAACGATGAACCCATCACACAAATGGAGTACCAGCGAGCCCTGCAACAGGAGCGCGATCGCTTGCAGCAAATGTTGCGTGGCGCCGATTTGACGCAGTTCGAAGAGCAGCTCAAACGCCAGGCTCTGGAACGGCTCATCGATCGCAAGCTCATTGTCCAGGCGGCCCGGGAGGCCGGTTTGACCGTCTCTGATCGGCAACTGATCGCTGTCCTTCAGGGTTTTGACGCCTTCAAAGACGAGAATGGTCGCTTTTCCCAGCAGGTCTATGAGCAACGGATCCGCCAGATCGGTCTTTCCACCACCGTTTTCGAAGAGCAATTGCGCACCGATCTGTTGGCTGAACAGTTGGTCAATGGTGTGACGCACACGGCCTTCGCCACCCGCCATGACGTCGAGTCGGTTTTCAAGCTACAGGACCAGCAGCGGGACGTGGGCGTAGCCGTCTTTCCGCTTCGCTCTGTGGAAGGCCAGATCCAAGTGAGCAATGAGGAAATCGAGGCTTACTATCGGGAGCACCAGGACGCCTTCCAGGAGCCGGAACGAGTCAAACTGGCCTACCTCGTTCTGTCCATGGACGACCTCATGGACCGTGTGGGCGTCAGCGACGAGGAGATCCGCGATTACTACGAAGGGCATAAAGATCTTTATGCCGTCCCCGAGGAACGTCGGGTGGCGCACATTCTCATTTCGGTACCCGAGGACGGGAATGACGCCGATGCCAAGGTGAAGGCGGAGAGGATCTACCAGGAGCTGAAGCAGGGCGCGGATTTCACCGAGCTGGCGAAGAAATACTCCGACGACCCAGGCTCCGCCGATCAAGGGGGTGATCTGGGTTACATCGAAAAAGGGATGCTCGACCCCCAGTTCGACGAGGTGGCCTTCGCCCTCCCCGAAAGGGAGATTAGCGAGCCGGTGCGTACCGAGTTCGGTTTCCACATCATAAAAGTGTTGGAGGTGAAACCGGGTGAGGTGAAGTCCCTGGACGAGGTGCGCGACGAGATCGCCCGGGAGTTGAGGCGGGAGAAAGCGGAAAAACTCTATCTGGACGAATTGGAACGGC
This sequence comes from Gammaproteobacteria bacterium, assembly GCA_015491615.1. GTDB lineage: Bacteria > Pseudomonadota > Gammaproteobacteria > S012-40 > S012-40 > S140-43. The sequence goes on along the minus strand of WFVN01000130.1, from coordinate 4,150 downwards.
TCGCCAACCAGACTTTCGAGCACCCGGACAGCCTGGAACCGGCGGCCGAGGCCCTGGGCCTGCAGGTGCGTGAGAGCGACTGGGTGACCCGCCAGGGCGGCAAGGGCCTGTTCGCCGATCCCAAGGTCCTGGAGGCGGCCTTCTCCGAGGACGTGCTCGAGCGGGGCTACAACAGCGCCCCGGTGGAGCTGGGCAAGGATCGGGCCGTGGTCCTGCGCCTCAAGGAACGCCGGCCGGCGCGTACCAAGCCCCTGGAAGTGGTGAAGACAGAAATCGTCCAGAGCCTCAATCAGGAAAAGGCGGCGGAACTGTTGGCCAAAAAGGGCGAGGAGTTCATGGCGCGGGTCCGTGCAAGCGAAGCCCCGGCCCAGGCAGCTCAAGCCCTCGGGGGTGAATGGAAGCGGGTAGCGGATCTGAGACGCGACACTGGGGCCGAATTGCCCGGGGAAGCCATGCAAGTCGCTTTCCGCCTGCCGCGCCCCGAGGGCGCCGCGCCGCGCATGGACGGCACACGCCTGCGGGACGGAGGCTACGCGGTAGTGGCGGTGTTCGCGGTGCGCGACGGCGATCCGTCGGGAATGGATGCCCAGACCCGGCAGGGGTATGCCCAGGTGTTGCGTCAGACCTTCGGGGGAGATGAATTCAACGCTTTGTTGAACGCCCTGAAAGCCCAGGCCGAGATAGAGCGCTACCAAGACCGGCTATGAAGATCGCGCGCCTCGCCCTCCACTGGCAGATCCTCATCGCCCTGGGGTTGGCCGTTCTCGCCGGCACTTTGAGCGGTCCCGAGGGCAGCCTCTTCGGGGTGCGACTGGTGGACGTCTACGCTTTCTTGGGGACCTTGTTCCTCAACGCCCTGAAGATGCTCATCGTCCCCCTCATTCTATCGTCCATCATCACCGGCATGGCGAGCATTGGAGAGGGCGGGGCCTTGGGACGGTTGGGCGGCAAGACCCTGACCTATTACCTGACCACCTCGTTCCTGGCCATCGTCACCGGTCTGTTCCTGGTCAATCTCACCCAACCGGGGATCGTGGACGGCCAGCCCGCCAAGGAGGCCTTGGGGCTCACCGCCGAGTTGGATCCAGCCTTGGAGGAGAAAGTGGCCGGATCGGGGCTCGGTGAGATGGCGGAGATCTTCCTGCGCATGGTGCCGCCCAATATCGTCGCCGCTGCCGCCGAGGGGCAGATGCTGGGGTTGATCTTCTTCGGTCTATTGTTCGGCTTTTTCATGACCCGCCTGCGCGAGCCTCTGAAGGAAAGCCTCACGCGTTTCTGGAGCGGGACTTTCGAGGTGATGATGATGATCACCGACTGGGTCATGCGTTTCGCTCCCATCGGCGTCTTCGGGTTGGTGGCCAAAGTGGTGGCCACCACCGGATACTCCGCCATCGCCCCGCTGGCGGTGTTTTTCTTCACCGTGCTGGCCGCCTTGGCGTTCCATCTGTTTGTCAATCTGTCCTTGCTTCTGCGTTTCGTGGGGGGAGTCAGCCCCTTGGCCATGCTGCGCGCCATGGCCCCGGCCCTGCTCACCGCTTTCTCCACCAGCTCCTCCTCGGCGACCCTGCCGTTGACCATGGAGTGCGTGGAAAAGAACGCTGGCGTCTCCAATCGGGTGACCAGCTTCGTCCTGCCCCTGGGGGCGACGGTGAACATGGACGGCACGGCCCTCTACGAGTGCGTGGCGGCGGTCTTCATCGCTCAGGCTTACGGGCTGGAGCTGGACCTGGCCGACCAGTTCCTCATCGTCGTTACTGCCCTGCTCACCTCCATCGGCGTTGCAGGTATTCCCGCTGCTAGCCTGGTGGCCATCACCATTATTCTCGCCGCCATGGGCCTTCCAGCGGAAGGGGTGGCTCTGATCTTGGCGGTGGACCGCCTCCTGGACATGTGCCGTACCTCGGTAAACGTCTATTCCGATGCCAGCGGTGCGGTGATCATCGCTCGCCTGGAAGGGGAGCGTCCCTTGCGTGCCAAGCTGGATGCCTGATCCATTCCAACGGTTTTTCGCCGTTCACCCCTTGAATTGTCGATGGCCCGACACAATTTCCAGGGTGTCCGCCCGCTCCTGGGCGGACCATGGAAAAACACCATCGGACAAAAAGGAGTGACGATCATGAAAATCAAACGCCATCTCATCCTCGCGGCCATACTGGGCACGGGTGTGGCCTTCGCGCCGGCCTGGGCCGATTCGGATAAGAAAGGAATCGAAGCGCAGGCCCAAGCCCAGGCCCAGCATCAGACGCAGGACAGGGCCCAGGAAGAGCGTTCTCGCATCATCGAGGACGCCATCACCGCCCTGGTGAAGACGAATCAAGCGATTCGTGCCCTGGACGCAGGGGAGAAGGAACAAGCCATCGATCATCTCAGCGTCGCCATCGGTAAATTGGAGGCGGCGGTGGCCCGCAATCCGGAACTGTCCCTGGCCCCCATCGACGTGCAGGTGATCACCGTCGATGCCTACCACGATATGAAGGCAGTGAAGAAGGCTGTACGCGAGGCGCGCAAGTACCTCAACGATGGAAAGGTTCAGGCTGCTCGCCGCCTCATGGAGACTCTCGCCAGCGAGATCGTGGTGCGGGTTACTAGCATCCCTTTGTCCACTTATCCCGATGCCATCAAGGCGGTGATTCCTCTCATCGATCAGGGCAAGATCAAGGAGGCCAGGCTGGCTCTTGAGGAGGCCCTTTCCACCCTGGTGGTGGTGGACCACGTGACGCCGTTGCCGGTTCTACGCGCTCGCGCCATGTTAGACGAGGCCTCGAAGTTGGCACAGGAGAGCGATCGTAGCAAGGACGAACAAGAGAGACTGGACGAGCTACTGAAAACGGCCCGGGAACAGCTGGAGCTGGCCAAGGCCTTGGGCTACGGCGACCAGAAGGACTTCGAGGACTTCTACCGTCGCATCGAGACGCTGCAAGAGAAGGTCGCCGGTGGCAAGATGGGCAGCGGCGACGACTTCAACGAGCTGATCCTGAAGATCGACGACTTTCTGGAGAACCTCTATAAGAAGACTCTCTGAAGCGTTCTAGGGGACGCGATCTCCATCCTTCGTGGGAAATGACGCGACAGGGCCAGTCCGCATGGGGCTGGCCTTTTGGTTTATGGGGCGACAGAAAAGGCTCGAAAACCCTACGCGACTGCTCGTTTGGGTGTCAGAAAAATCGCCGGCGGCGAGGTCGATGCATGGGCAGCTTCCCGGACAAGGGAAGGCGGTCTTTACGCAGGAAGGCAGGAAGGGGCGCGATGTCCTGGGGTCGGCGGGCCAGCTCCAGGAGGCGGCGGATGCGTTCCTGTGTGGGGGGATGGGTGCGCAGCAAGGAGGGTTCGGGGTCGCTGCGACCGGGCAGGAGGATGCGCCGCAGCCAACCCCGGTTGTGGGCCTCCAGCTTGGCGAGGGCAGAGGCCAGGCCCTCTGGGTCGCCGGTGAGTTCCGCGGCCCCCAGGTCGGCGTCGTATTCGCGCGTGCGCGACAGGGCGAGCTGCAGGAGGGCGCTCAGGGTGGGGGCGAAGACGAGCAGCAGGATCGCCAGCCAGGAGACGCCCTGACCGGTCATGAAAATCAGGGGCAGGTTGATGAAGAGGATGATCTGACCGAGGAAGGAGAGGTTGGCGGTGACGCGAGTGAGGGTGTCGGCCAGGTTCATCACCCACACGTCGTTGTTGCGGATGTGGGTGATCTCGTGGGCGAGCACGCCGGCCAGCTCGCGCAGGTTCATGGTCTGCAAGAGACCGATGGTGACGGCGATGACCGCCTCTTCCGGCTTGCCCATGGTGAAGGCGTTGGGCTCGGGGGCGGGGACGTAGTAAAGGCGGGGCACGGCGGGTAGTTCGGCGCGCCGCGCCAGTTCCTCCACCAGGGCGTAGAGTTCCGGTGCCTGTTGGCGGGTGAGGGGTACCGCGCCGTACATGCGCAACACCAGTTTGGGGGACAGGCGCGGGCTGAAGGCAATGAGGAGGGCGCCGGCGAGGAGGGTCCACAGGGCCCCCTCGGGCCCAGCCAGAAGCCAGCCCACCAGGCCCATGAGCAGCCCCATGCCGCTCAGCATGAGGGTGGATTGCAGCCAGTTCAGAAGCTTGTGGCGGCGGAGGGCGTCGGGGTCCATGCTCAGACCGCCGGCGCGGACGCGTGACGGGGGCGGGCGGGCAC
>WFVN01000129.1 GCA_015491615.1 Gammaproteobacteria bacterium | reverse complement strand
TCCTACGGTGCGCTCGAAGTGCTCGCAGAGGATGTCGTCGAGCCCCTCGCCGATGAAGGGGACGAAGGCGGTGCCTTCGACGGTGGGTGGGACGGAGAACTCGCGGTTGAAGGCGGGCATGTAGTGTTTTCGGAGGTAGGCATTGGCGGCCTTGAGGGTGGTGATGCCGGCGGCGGCGAGTTCTTTGGGGAGGCGTGCTTGGTGGGTGGCGAACATGCGTTCGCAGCGTCCCCGAGCCTCTGGGGAGTAGGCGGGGATCATCTCGATGCCGAGCTGGGCCATGGCGCGTCCGAACTGGGTGGGGCGGTTTCTGTCGACCTTGCCGCCGGCCTTGGGGGTGTGCCAGTAGTGGCTGCCCCGGTCGGTGTAGAGGGAAGAAGGCAGGCCGTGTTCGAGGATGACCTCCCGCATGGCCCGGAAGCTGGAGGCGGTACCCTCCTCCTCGACGAAGAACATGGCGTAGTGCTCGGAGGTGGCGTCGTCGAGGGTGATGATGAGATCCCAGTAGCGGCCGGGTACCCACTGATGGGTGGAGCCGTCCTGATGAAGCATCATGCCCCGCATGGGGGCCCGTTCACGGCGCCTGCGGTGCTTGCCGCGTCCGGGAGCCTTCTTGACCAAGCCGGCGGCCTGGAGGGTGTTGCGGACCCAGGTGTAGCTGCGAGTGCCGTTGTGGCGGTCGCGGTAGAAACTGTAGAAGTGCTTGATGGACCAGCCGTCGTAACGCTCCCTGTAGAGGGCCTCCAAGCGCAGGACCTCGTCCGTGGGGGCCTTGCGGTGGGAGACCTGGGAGAGACGCTTGTCGATCAGGCCGTCAAGGCCGGCCTCCTCGTAGCGGTCGACATAGCGGCGAAAGGTCCGCTCATGGACCCCCAGCAGCCGGGCGGCCTCTTCCTGGGTCAGGCGCCTTTCGGTCCAGGCACCGTAGACTTCTTCGAATCGCATCAACCGGATCTCCTGTAGCAGTTCCGTCCGTCGTCTCATGGCGCACCTCCTCGGCCACCATGAAACCGGACACATCACGTGCTACAAGTCCGGACAGTTTATTTGCTCCCAACACCGGGCCGCCCTTTCGCTTGGCCCCCTGCCTCGCGCCATGCGATCATACGCGGCTTTCCCGATCCAGCGCGGCCAGGGGCTTTCATGGGCAATCTCATCGACGGTAAGGCCATCGCCGCCGACATCCGGCGGCAGATCCACGATCGCATCCAACGACGCTTGGCGGAAGGCAAGCGCCCACCCGGCCTGGCGGTGATCCTGGTGGGCGAGGATCCCGCCTCGCAGGTGTACGTGAAGGCCAAACGGCGTGCCTGCGAGGAGGTGGGCATCGCCTCCTTCGCTCACGACCTGTCCGCGGACACGCCCGAGGCCGCCCTCCTCGACCTCATCGACACCCTCAACGAAGACGACGACGTGGACGGCGTCCTCGTGCAACTGCCCCTGCCCCGGCACATCGACCCGGAGACGGTCATCGAGCGCATCCATCCGGACAAGGACGTGGACGGCTTCCACCCCTACAACATGGGCCGCCTGGCGGTGCGCCTGCCGCGCCTGCGCCCCTGCACCCCCTTCGGGGTGATGAAGCTCCTGGAGGCCATCGGCTTCGACCCCAAGGGCAAGGATGCGGTGGTGGTAGGAGCGTCCAACATCGTCGGTCGTCCCATGGCCCTGGAACTGCTTCTGGCCGGGGCCACGGTCACCGTCTGCCACCGCTTCACCCGCGACCTGGCCGAGCAGGTGCGCCGCGCCGAGCTGGTGGTGGCGGCGGCGGGCAAGCCGGGGCTGGTGCGGGGGGAATGGATCCGCCCCGGGGCGGTGGTCGTCGACGTGGGCATCAACCGCCTGCCCGACGGGCGCCTGGCCGGGGACGTGGAATTCGACACCGCCCGCGAGCGTGCCGCCTGGATCACCCCCGTCCCCGGCGGCGTCGGCCCCATGACCGTGGCCATGCTCCTGCACAACACCCTCTACGCCGCCGAACACTTGCACGGGGCCTGAGCGGCGCGACGGACGAGCCGCGCCACAACCTCAGTACCACCTCCTGCTTCTTCTTGGCCGACCGGCGTTTCACAGACTGCTCGTTCATGGACGCTTCCTGTCGTTCTCATTCCACGACCATGGGAGTCCAGTTTATTCGGGGGCTAACCCGACGGCGCACGCCCGGGGGCCTTCCACGTCGTCGGCAAGGGCGGATGGGTCGTCTGCCGCCACAGGCCGAGGCATGGATGGCCTTCCGCACCACCTACTACGACGGTTGGCTGCACCTGGTGTGGGTACCGTCCGCTTGAAAGGGCCTTTCAACGGGTTTCAAGGGGCCTTCAGGCGCGCCGCCAGGTGGTGCCCTCGGGGGTGTCCTCGAGGACGATGCCCGCTGCCTTGAGCTGATCGCGGATGCGGTCCGCCTCGGCCCAGTTCTTCTCCCGGCGCGCCTGGTTGCGGCGCTCGATGAGGGCCTCCACCTCGGCGTCGGAGAGGCCGCCCTCCCCTTCTTCCCCCTTGAACCACTGCTCCGGGTCTTCCTGCAGCAGGCCGAGGATCTCCCCCAGGGCCACCATGATGCCGGCCAGGCGCTCGGCCTCGTCGCGCCGGCCTTCCTGCTTGGCCCGATTCAGGTCGCGCGCCAGGTCGAACAGTACCGCCAGGGCCTCGGGGGTGTTGAAGTCGTCGTCCATGGCGGCGAAGAAGCGCCGGCCGTATTCGCCCATGGCCTCGTCCGAGGCGGGCTTCTTGGGGGTGACCCCACGCAGGGCGGTGTAGAGGCGGTCGAGGGCGGCGCGGGCGGCGTCCAGAGCGACGTCGCCGAAGTTGACGGGGCTGCGGTAGTGGCTGGAGAGGAGGAAGTAGCGCAGCACCTCGGGGCGGTAGCGCTTCAGGAGGTCGCGCACGGTGCGGAAGTTGCCCAGGGACTTGGACATCTTCTCCTCGTCGATCATGACGTGACCGACGTGCATCCAGTAGTTGGCGAAGTGCTCGCCGGTGGCCGCCTCGGATTGGGCGATCTCGTTTTCGTGGTGGGGGAACTTGAGGTCGGCGCCGCCGCCGTGGATGTCGAAGTGGGCCCCCAGGCAGTGGGTGGACATGGCCGAGCACTCGATGTGCCAGCCCGGGCGCCCCGCCCCCCAGGGGGCGTTCCAACTGGGCTCGCCGGGCTTGGCGTGCTTCCACAGGGCGAAGTCCAGGGGGTCCTGCTTGGCCTCGTCCACCGCCACCCGGGCGCCGGCGCGCAGCTCCTCCGGCTTGCGCCCGGAGAGCTTGCCGTACGCGGGGAAGCGGCTCACGTCGTAGTAGACGTCGCCGTTGTCCGCCTGGTAGGCGTAGCCCTTTTCCTTGAGGGTGCGGATCATGTCGATGATGTGGTCGATGTGCTCGCTGGCGCGCGGCTCCTCGTCCGGGGGCAGGGTGCCCAGGGCTACGGCGTCCTCGTGCATGGCCTCGATGTAGCGGCGGGTGAGGGTGCGGAAGTCCAGCCCCTCTTCCTGGGCGCGGCGGATGATCTTGTCGTCGATGTCGGTGATGTTGCGCACGTAGGTGACGTGCTCGGGGCCGTACAGGTGGCGCAGGTAACGATAGACCACGTCGAACACCACCATGACCCGCGCGTGCCCCAGGTGGCAGAGGTCGTACACGGTCATGCCGCACACGTACAGGCGCACGTTGTGGGGGTCGATGGGGCGGAAGGGTTCCTTCTTGCCGGTGAGGCTGTTGTAGATGCGCAGCATGGTCAGTTTCCGTGGCAGTGGGCGGTAAGGCGCCGGCGGGCGACCTCCGGGCCCAGGAGTTCGATGATGCGGGCCAGCTCGGGGCCGTCGGCGCGGCCGGTGAGGGCCAGGCGCAGGGGCAGGAACAGGGCCTTGCCCTTGGCGCCGGTGGCGGCCTTGAGGTCATTGATGAAGGCCTGGTAGTCCCCGGGGTGGCGGGTCAGGGCGGCCTCGGCGGCGCAGAAGAAGTCCGCGCCCGCCTCCGGGAGCCGCTCGGGGG
>WFVN01000128.1 GCA_015491615.1 Gammaproteobacteria bacterium | reverse complement strand
CTCCTGCGCCGCTCCATCGACCGCCTCCCCGCCTTGGTGGAGGCCTTCGCCGCGCAGCAGCCCGCCCCCCCCACCGCGGACCTCCTGGAAGCCATCGAGCGGCTGCCCAACGATCCCGAGACCGAGACCGAGACCGAGACCGAGACCGGGGATGCTACCGCGACCGTCGGCGAAAACACCCCATCGAACGATACGGACGAAGTTCCCCCCACTGCCTCGGAGGCCACCACTTCGTCATCTCGGAAAGACACCCTGGCGTCGCTACAGGCCCTCGCCGATCGGTTCGCTGCCCTTCAAGGACGAGACGAGGCCCTCGCCGCGGTGGAGGCCCTCGCGCAATACGGTCGCGAACGCAGCCTCGATGAAGTGGCGGAATTCGCCCTGCGCGCCCGGGCCCTCCTGGAAGACGGCATCGACGAGGTCCCCGCCTGGCTGGCGCGAGAGGTCCCCGCGCGCCTGCAACCCCTCGCCCCGCCCATCGCCTGGGAGACCCTCGGAGCCCGGCTTCTCGCCTTCTCCCACGCGACCCCCACGGCACCGACGCGCGGGCGACCCGCAGCAACATCGGGAAACGACGATCCGGATCTCATCGCCATCTTCCTGGAGGAGGCGCCGGAACTCATGGAAACCATCGAATCCGCCCTCCCCTCCTGTCCCGCCGAAGACGCCCTCCGCACTCTGCAGCGACATCTACACACACTCAAAGGAAGCGCCCGCATGGCCGGTTTCATGGACATGGGCGAAACCCTCCACGCCCTGGAAGCGGTGGCCGAGGCCGTAGCCACCAGCCGCCACCCCTGGGACGACGACCTGCGCGACACCTTCCGCCAAGCCCTCGACCACATTGCCGACGGCCTCGACGCCATCACCGCCGGGCGCATACCCGCCTCCGGCGAAGACCTACGCCGGCGCCTGCAGAAACACGGTCTCTCCTCCGCGCCGACGGTGGACCCCCCTCCCGCCCCCCGAGGCGGACCCGAAGCGGTGGCGACGGAGACGGGGGAGCACCTGCGCAATGAGACCCTACGCATCACCGCCGACACCCTCGACGAACTGGTCAACCAAGCCAAGGAGGACGGCCTGTTCACCATCCGCGCCAGCGAGCAACAAGGCCTGCTCAAATCGCACCTGGACGAGCTGGGCAAGACCATCGACCGCTTGCGCGCCCAGATCCGCCAGCTACCCGCCAGCGCCCTCTCCCCCGGCGAGGATGGCGCCGATCCCGGCCAAGTCCTCCTGGAAACGGTGGAAGACCTGGCCGGCCTGCATCTGACCATGCACCGAATCAACATGGAAAACGGCCGCCTTCTGGATCAACAGAGCACCGTCCAACGGCGTCTACAAAGCGGCCTGGTGGAAGCGCGCATGATCCCCTTCGCGCGCCAACTGCCGCGCCTGGAGCGCCTGGTGCGCAAGGTGGCGCGGGAATTAAAGCGCGAAGCGCGGGTGGAACTGGTGGGCGCCAGCGGCAAGCTGGACCGCGCCACCCTGGAGCGTCTCACCGGCCCCATCGAACACCTGGTGCGCAATGCCCTGGCGCACGGCATTGAACCCCCGGAAGAACGCGAGGTCGCCGGTAAGCCCCCTGTCGGGCGTATCCGCCTGGGATTTGCGCGCGAGGGAGACGAGCAGATCATCACCGTCAGCGACGACGGTCGCGGTGTGGAGATCGATCGGGTCCTCGCCCGCGCCCGCGAGCGGCACCTGCCGATCCCCGACCCCGTCACCCCCTCCGCCCTCCTGGACCTCCTCACCCATCCCGGTTTCAGCACCGCCGAGGCGGTCAACCCGGTGGCCGGCCGAGGCATCGGCCTGGACGTCGTGGCCACCACTTTGCAAGAACTGGGCGGACGCCTGGAGCTGGACACGGAACCGGGCCGGGGCACCACCTTCACCCTCCGCATTCCCTTCACCCTGGGCATGAACCGCTGCGTACTGGTGACCGTGCGCGACAACGTCTATGCCCTGCCCGCCCAGCACGTGGACCACGTGATCCAGGTGGGGCGCGAGGAACTGGCGCGCCTGTACCAGCCCGGGCACGGCACCGTGCGCCACCAGGGGCGCGTCTATCGCTTCGCCAACCTGGCCCGTCTCCTCAACCTACCCGAACCAGTCCCCGCGCGCCCGGCCCCTCTTACTCCCCTGATCCTGGTGAGTCACCGCGATCGCCTCCTGGCCCTCCATGTGGACCGCCTCTTGGGCAGCCGAGAACTGGTCCTCAAGGGTAACACCGCACCCCTCGCCAGTCGCTGCGAAGGGGTCCTGGGGGCGACCGTCCTCGGCGACGGTCGCGTGGCCCTGGTCCTGGACGTGCCCGGCCTCCTCGCCCGCCCCCTGCCCGATCCCGATCCCGGGGACGGGGCCGACGACGCTATCGCGACCGCCGCCGAAGGGCCGGTGAAGGTCCTCGTGGTGGACGATTCCATCACCGTGCGCAAAGTCACCGAGCGCCTCCTCTCCCGCCACCACATGCGCGTGCGTACCGCTCGCGACGGCCTGGAGGCCCTGGAGTGTCTGGAGACCGAGCGCCCGGACATCCTCCTGCTGGACATCGAGATGCCGCGCATGGACGGCTTCGAGCTGGCCGAGCGTCTGCGTAGCAGCGAGCGCTGGCGCGACCTGCCCATCATCATGATCTCTTCGCGCAGCGGCCAGCGACAGCGGGAACGGGCCCGCCGCCTGGGGGTGGACCGTTTCCTCAGCAAGCCCTACCAGGAGGCCGTCCTGGTGGGCCAGATCGAAGCCCTCACCCAGCGCGCCTCCGCCCTCCCCACGCAGTGAATGGCGAAAAATCGCGGACATAAAAAAACGCGGCCGATCAAGCAGACCGACCGCGTGGCGCACGCCTCCCCTCGTGCGCCGAAAACGACCCGTTCGGGGATCAGTCCTTGAGGCGTTCGATCCCCAGGGCCTTGAGCACCACTCTCTCGTAGAGGGGTTCGGAGGTTCCCTTCTTCATCTTGCGGATGAAGTACTTCTCGAAGGCCACCTTGGCCAGGTGCACCCATTTGCCCTCCTTGGCCCAGGTGACGTTGCGCGGCGGGATCTGCGGGATGGCCACGAAGGCGGCACCGGTGTCACCCATGTCGGCCAGGCAGATGGCCGCCCAGGTGCCCTGGTGGGTGGGCTCCTTACCAGCCAGCTCGTCACGCAGGTTGTGGGCGATGGCGGTGACCATGGACTCGATCATGTAACCCGTCTTGGGGGCGCCGGTGGGCACCGGCGTGGGCTCGATGGGAGGAATGGCGATGCACACCCCGGCGGAATAGATGTTGGGATACTTGGGGCTCTTCTGATGCTCGTCGACGATGACGAAGCCGCGCGGATTGCACAGCCCCTCCACGTTGGCCACTGCATCCACCCCCTTGAAGGCGGGGAGCATCATGTTGAACTTGAAGGGCAGCTCGTGCTCCTTGAGCACGTTGCCCTGGTCGTCCAGCTCCTCCACATACATCTTGCCGTCTTCCACCCGCGTGGTCTTGGCGTTGGTGATCCACTTGATGTGGCGATGGCGCAGCTCGCTCTCCAGCAGACCCTTGGAATCGCCCACGCCGCCCAAGCCCAGGTGGCCGATGTAGGGCTCGGAGGTGACGAAGGTCATGGGCACCTTGTCGCGGATCTTGCGCTTGCGCAGGTCGGTGTCCAGGATCATGGCGTACTCGTAGGCGGGGCCGAAGCAGCTCGCCCCGGGCATGGCGCCGACGATCACCGGGCCCGGATCCTTGACGAACTCCTGGTAGGCGGCGAAGGCACGCTCGGCGTGGTCGATGGTGCACACCGACTGTGTGTGACCCTCGGGACCAGCCCCGGGCACCTCGTCGAAGGCCAGCTTGGGGCCGGTGGTGATGACCAGATAGTCGTAGTCCAGGGTCTCACCGTTGGCCAGCTCCAGGCGGTTGCCCTCGGCGTCGATGTGCGTCACCGGCTGGGGCACGAACTGGATGCCCTTCTTCTCCACGTACGGGCGGATGGGGAAGGTGGTCTCCTTACGGTCCCGCCAGCCCACGGCCACCCATGGATTGGAGGGGACGAACTGAAACGTCTCGCTCGCGTTCACCAGGGTGACCTGATGTTCCTTGCCCAGGATCTCCCGGATCTCGTAAGCCGCCGGCATGCCGCCGGTGCCCGCTCCCAAAATGACGATGTGCGCCATGTGAATCTCTCCTTGTTGTCGTGATCGAACGCCGGTTTTCGTTCGGGGAAACCGGCCCCCACCAGGGCATAGCAGCCGAGGGGCGGGCGCTCACATAAGGGCAACCGCCGTGCCATTCATGAGAAAAATGCGCATGAATTCACAACCCATTGATTTTTATAAAAAGAACAAACCTCGCCTCCTTCGGGCCATCGAACCGCCTTGCCACGATCAAGCCAAAAGTGACACCATGAAAACTCTCGCCTGACAGAACTGTCAGTCATGACCCTCGACTCCCGTACCGCCTCCGTCCTCTTGGACACCATCGACGACCCGGCCGTGCTCATCGGCCTGGACTACCGCATCCTCGCCACCAACCGCGCCTACCGCGACCTCTACGGCACGCCGCCGGCCGGACGCACGTGCTACCAGGTCTCCCACCGCTACACCGTCCCCTGCGATCAGGCGGGGGAGGCCTGCCCCCTCGCCGCCAGCCGGGAGTCGGGCCAGAGCCAACGGGTTCTACACGTCCATCACACCCCGCGCGGCCAGGAGCATGTGGAGGTGACCCTCCACCCGGTGCGTGAGGACGAGGCCCTGGTGGGCTTCTTGGAGGTCATCCGCCACCCCCGCGTGCCCCTGGGGGAGAGTGCCGCCGGCGGCCCCATCGGCCGTTCGCCGGCCTTCCTGCGCGCCATGGACCTCATCAACCGCGCCGCCCCCTCGGACACCACCGTCCTGCTGCTGGGGGAGTCGGGGACCGGCAAAGAGGTGGCGGCGCGCGCCGTGCACGAGGCCAGCACCCGCGCCGACGGCCCTTTCGTCGCGGTGGACTGCTCCGGCCTCACCGAGAGCCTGTTCGAGAGCGAGCTGTTCGGGCACGAGAAGGGGGCCTTCACCGGCGCCCACACGCGCAAGATCGGCCTGGTGGAGGCAGCCCATGGCGGCACCCTGTTCCTGGACGAGATCGGCGACGTGCCCCTGCCCCTGCAAGTGAAATTGCTGCGCCTGCTGGAGACGCGCACCTACCGGCGGGTGGGGGGCGTGGAGCCGCGCCAGGCGGACTTCCGTCTGGTGTGCGCCACGCACCGGGACCTGAAGGCGATGGTGGCCGAGGGCAGTTTCCGCCGTGACCTGTACTACCGGATCAGCGCCTTCCCGGTGGTCCTACCGCCCCTGCGGGAGCGGCGCGAGGACCTGCCCGACCTCATCATGCACCTGCTGGGGCAGATCGCCCCGGAGCGCACCCTAGTCCTCTCCCCGGCGGCCCTGGAGCACCTCCTGGCGTATGACTTCCCCGGCAACGTGCGCGAGCTGCGCAACCACCTGGAACGGGCGGTGATCCTATGCGACGGCGAAGTGTTGCGACCGGAGCACTTCGACCTGGTGGGGACAACGGAGGAGGCCACCCCGGAAGCGCCGGCGCCATGGCTGGACGGCCGCCTGCTGCCCCTGGACGAGGTGGAACGGCGCTATCTGCGCTGGACCGTGGCCCGCCATGGCCAGGACCGCCGCGCCTTAGCGCGTGTTCTAGGGGTATCGGAGCGGACGCTGTACCGCAAGCTGCAAGGGCTACGCGGCGGGGGATGACCCCGCCGGCGTCTTGTTGCCGGCGGGGCGATGGGCTCAGTGGCCGTGGTCGTCGTGGGGCTCGTGCTCGTGCCCGGGATGATCGTGTTCGTGTGGGCCGTGCTCGCCGCCGTGGTCGTGGTCGTGCACGTTCGGATCGCCGTCGTGGTCATGCGCGTGGGCATGGACGTGGGCGTGCTCGTGGCTGTGGGTGTGGCTGTGCTCGTGGCTGTGCACCAGGTCCCCGTGACGGTGTTCGTGGGTGTGGGTATGGGTGTGGGGATGGGCGTGCTCGTGGCGGTGTTCATGGTCGTGGGACATGGCTCGTCTCCTTCTCTCTTCGCGTGGGTTGGAGGTCAGTCTTCGTCCGGCTCCAGGGAATGGCGCCAGAACTGGTCTTCACGGTCGAACAGGCGGCGCGTCTCCTGCGGGCCCCAGGTGCCCGCCGGATAGGTGGGGATGTAGTCGCGCTCGGTGGCCCAGACGCGCAACACCGGATCCACCACCCGCCAGGCCCATTCCACTTCATCGTAGCGCAGGAACAGGGTGCGGTCGCCTTCGATCACGTCCAGGAGCAGGTCTTCGTAGGCGTCGTAGGCGGGCTCGAATTCCTGCCGAAAGCTGGCGTCCAGGCTCATGGTTCGGGTGACCATCTCCAGGCCCGGCTCCTTCACCTGCATTTCCAGGCGCAGGACTTCCTGCGGCTGAATGCCCATGAGCAGCCAGTCGGGCTTGATGCGCTCCACCGGGGTGTTGCGGAACAGGTGCTGGGGGGGAACCTTGAAGCGGATGCTGATGGCCGACTTGCCCTCCGCCATGCGCTTGCCGGTGCGGATGTAGAAGGGCACGTCGCGCCAGCGCCAGTTGTCCACGTACAGCTTGAGGGCGGCGTAGGTCTCGGTGGTGCTGTTTGGGGCGACGCCCTCCTCTTCCAGATAGCCCTTGACTTTGTCCCCGCCCACCATGCCAGAGACGTACTGAGCGCGGAAGGCATGGGCGTGGACGGCGTTCTTGGGGATGGGGCGCACCGACTTGAGCACCTTCACCTTCTCGTCGCGCAGGGCCTCGGCCTCCATGGAGGCGGGCGGTTCCATGGCCACCAGGGTGAACAACTGCAACAGGTGGCTCTGGATCATGTCGCGCAGGGCGCCGGCATTGTCGTAGTAGTCCGCGCGTCCCTCGATGCCCACCGTCTCCGAGTGGGTGATCTGCACGTGGTCGATGTAGTTGCGGTTCCACAGGGGTTCCATGAGCAGGTTGGCGAAGCGGAACACCAGCACGTTCTGCACCGTCGCCTTGCCCAAATAGTGGTCGATGCGGAAGATCTGGTGCTCGGCCAGGTGCCGGTGGAGACGGTGCTGGAGCATGAAAGCGCTCTCCAGGTCGTAGCCGAAGGGCTTTTCGATCACCACCCGGCGCCAGCCGTGGTCCTCGTGCACCAGGCCCGCCTCCCCCAGGCGGTCCACCACCAGGGGGAATTCCTGCGGGCGGATGGCCATGTAGAAGGCGGCGTTGTTGGGGAAGCCGGGATCGCCGTCGAGGAGCTGGCCCATGGCCCGGTAGAGCTCCGCCTCGCGCAGGTCCCCTTGCAGGTAGTGATGGAGGCGGGCGAAGCGGGCGAAGACGTCCTCCTTGAGGCCGCCACGGGCCTGCTTCTCGATCATCCCGCGCAGCTCGGCGATCCAGTCGTCCTGGCTCCAGGGGCGCCGCCCCACGGCCAGGATGCGGGTCCCCTCGGGGAGGCGCCCGGCGGCCTCCAGGTGATAGAGGGCGGGCATGAGCTTGCGCCGGGAGAGGTTGCCGGTGGCGCCGAAGATGACGTAGGTGCAGGGTTCGATGAGCATCAGCCGTTCGCTCCTTGCTGGGCCAAGGCGATCCAATCGGTGTGGAAAAACTCGCCGCGCGGGCGGTCCACCCGCTCATAAGTGTGGGCGCCGAAGTAGTCCCGCTGGGCCTGGATGAGGTTGGCGGGCAGGCGCTCGCTGCGGTAGCCGTCGAAGAAGGCCAAGGCGGAGGCGAAGGCGGGGGCAGGCAGCCCCAGGCGCACCCCCAGGGCCACCGTCTCGCGCCAGCCCCGTTGGCCTTCATGGATGGCGTCGCGGAAGAAGTCGTCGAGGAGGAGGTTCTCCAGATCGGGGTTGCGCTGGTAGGCCTCGGCGATGTTGTTGAGGAAACGGGAGCGGATGATGCAACCGCCGCGCCAGGTGAGGGCGATGTCGCCGTAGCGCAGGTGCCAACCGTATTCGGCGTCGGCGGCGCGCAGGAGCATGAATCCCTGGGCGTAGGAGACGATCTTGGCGCAGTAGAGGGCGTCGTGGGCGGCGTCCACCGCCGCCTCCGCATTGCCGTCGAAACGGGTGCCCGGTCCGCGCAGGACGGCGCTGGCGCGCACCCGCTCGTCCTTCATGGCGGAGAGGAAGCGGGCGAACACCGCCTCGCCGATGAGGGTCAGGGGTACGCCCAGTTCCAAGGCGTTGATGGCGGTCCACTTGCCGGTACCCTTCTGGCCGGCGGCATCGAGGATCTTGTCCAGGAGCAGGATGCCGTCCTCGTCGCGCACGGCGAGGATGTCGCGGGTGATCTCGATGAGGTAGGACTCCAACACCCCCCGGTTCCAACGGTCGAAGACCCCGTGCAGGTCCTCCGGCGACAGCCCCACCCCCTCGCGCAGGAGCTGGTAAGCCTCGGCGATGAGTTGCATGTCGCCGTATTCGATGCCGTTGTGGACCATCTTCACGTAGTGGCCGGCGCCACCTTCGCCCATCCACTTGCAACAGGGCTCGCCCTCCACCTTGGCGGCGATGGCCTCGAAGACGGAGCGGATCTCGGGCCACGCGGCGGGGTCGCCGCCGGGCATCAGGGCGGGGCCGTGACGCGCCCCCTCCTCGCCCCCGGAGACCCCCATGCCGACAAAATGGATGCCGTGTTCGGCGAGGGCCTTCACCCGCCGCTCGGTGTCCGTGTAGAGGGAATTGCCGCCGTCGATGACGATGTCACCCGCCTCCAGATGCGGCAGCAGGGCCTCGATGGTGACGTCCACCGGCGCGCCGGCCTTGACCATGAGCATCACCTTGCGCGGGCGGCTCAGGGCGGCGGCGAATTCCTCCAGGGAATGGGTGGGGACGACGTTGCCGTGCCGTCCGGGACCGCGCACGAACTCGTCCACTTTCTCCACCGTGCGGTTGTACACCGCCACCCGGAATCCGTGGTCGGCCATGTTCAGGACCAGGTTCTGGCCCATCACCGCCAGGCCGATGAGTCCGATGTCCGCCTTGCCTGCCTCCATGTGTCTCTCCTTTCGTCGTGATGCGCGTGCCGGGGAACGGCACCACGCCCATCTGGGCTAACATACCCCCAGCGTAGTCCATGGCCGGGATGGCACCCTTGTCGGCAGGACGGAAGACAAATTTAAGAACACGGAGCACACCGTGCCACACGAACTCAAGATTCTGTTCACCACCAGCGAAATCCATCCCTTGGTGAAGACCGGCGGGCTGGCCGACGTGGCCCAGGGCCTCAGCCAGGCCCTGCACGAACTGGGGGTGGACGTGCGCCTGTGCCTGCCCGCCTACCGGGCGGTGCTGGAGCAACTCGCCGCCCCCCATCAACTGGCCCAGTTCCACATCGCTGGATGCCGATTTCCGGTACGCCTGCTCCTCTCCCGTCTGCCAGCAACGGACGTGCCGCTCTATCTGGTGGACATCCCCCAGTACTACGACCGGGTGGGCGGCCCCTACGGCACCGCCGAAGGGCTGGATTGGCCCGACAACCCACAGCGCTTCGCCGCCTTCTCGCGCGTCTGCGCCGACCTGGCCCTGGGGCGGCTGGACCCCCACTGGCAACCCGACCTGGTGCACGCCAACGACTGGCAGACGGCCCTCGTCCCCGCCCTCCTCTCCCTGGAGATGCGCCGTCCGGCGAGCGTGTTCACCATCCACAACCTGGCCTACCAGGGGCGCTTTCCCGCCGACGTCTTCCGGCGCCTGGCCCTGCCCGAATCGCTGTGGGGACCGGACGGCCTGGAGTTCTACGGCGATCTGGTATTCATCAAGGGCGGGCTGCTGTTCGCCGACTGGCTCACCACCGTCAGCCCCACCTACGCGCAGGAAATCCAGACCCCTCCCTTCGGCTACGGCCTGGACCCCATCCTGCGCTGGCGCAAGGAGCGCCTGGTGGGCATCCTCAACGGCGTGGACTACCACCAGTGGGACCCGCGTCGGGACCCGTTCATCCCCGCCCACTACGACCCCGATCATCTAGGCGGCAAGGCCCGCGACAAGGCCGCCCTGCGCGCCCACTTCGGCATTCTCGGAGACCCGGACGCCCCCCTGGCCGCTTTCATCGGTCGCCTGGTGGATCAGAAGGGCGCCGACCTCATCCTTGATGCCCTGCCCCACCTGTTGACGCGCGACTTGCGCCTGGTGATCCTCGGCTCCGGCGACGCCGATCTGGAGATGCGGGTACGTCGTACCGCCGACGCCCATCCCGGGCAAGTGGCCGCCCACCTGGGATACAACGAGGCCCTCGCCCACCTCATCGAGGCCGGCGCCGACCTGTTTCTCATGCCCTCGCGCTTCGAGCCCTGCGGACTCAACCAGATCTACAGCCTCCGCTACGGTACCGTGCCGGTGGTGCACCGCACCGGCGGGCTGGCCGACTCGGTGGTGGACGCCAGCCCCGAGAACCTGGCCCAAGGGACCGCCACCGGCTTCCAGTTCGCCCCCGCCACTGCCGACGCCCTCGCCGGCGCCGTGCACCGCGCCCTCCACCTGTACGCCGACCGCCCCCGCTGGGAGGCCCTCATGCGCCGGGGCATGGCCCAGGACTTCAGTTGGCAGCGGGCCGCCGGCCATTACCTGGCCCTCTACCGGCGCGCCCTGGGAGGCTGAGGGCACCCCTCAGGCAATTGGCGTATAATCCTCGCCTTTGCATTCCGGGCCGACCTGTCCGGCCCCCACGACGATGGATTCCATGAGCACGACCCAGACCGACACCGACAAACCGCTGCGCGCCCGCGTCAAGCTGCTGGGCACCCTTCTCGGCAACGTCCTGCGCAACCAGGAAGGGGGACGCTTGCTGGCCTCGGTGGAGGCCCTGCGCAAGGGCTACATCTCCCTACGACGCGAGGACGACCCACGCAAGCGCGCGCGCATGGCCCGCCTCATCCGCAACCTGGACCCAGACACCCTGGCCAAAGTGGTGCGCGCCTTCGCCATCTATTTCAGCTTGGTGAACATCGCCGAGGAGGGCTACCAGCACCAGTGCCGACGCAAGTCGGAACGGCGTTTCCGCAAACCCTGGCGCGGTTCTTTCGAGCAGACTCTGGACGAGCTGGCCAAGGCCGGCTACGACGCCGAGAAGGTGCAGACCCTCCTCGACCAGCTCCTCTACATGCCGGTCATCACCGCCCACCCCACCGAGTCCAAGCGTCTCACGGTAATGGAAAACCTGCGCCGCATCTTCGACCAGAACGCGCGCCTGGACGACACCCGTCTCACCAAATCCGAGCGGGCGGAAATCACCCAGGCTCTCCAGGATCAGATCCAGATCCTGTGGAAAACGGACGAGGTGCGGGCCCAGAAACCGCGCGTCAACGACGAGATCCGCCAGGGCCTCTACTACTTCCATGAAAGCCTGTTCAAGGCCGTGCCTCAAGTCTATCGGAACCTGGAGCAGGCCGTCCGACGCCATTGGAAGGACGAGGACGGCAACCCGCAGGTCACCGTCCCCAGCTTCCTGCGCTTCGGCTCCTGGATCGGCGGCGACCGCGACGGCAACCCCAACGTCACCCCCGACACCACCGTCCTCGCCCTGCGCCTGCAGGCCCAGGTGGTACTGCTTGAATACATCATCCGCATCCGCGACCTGGGACACCTGCTCACCTTTTCCGACCGCCTGTGCACGCCGACGCCCGAATTCCTCGCCAGCCTGGCACGGGACGAGCAATACGCCGAGGAGGTGTTCGCCGAGAAACCCGACCGCTTCCGCCACGAACCCTACCGGCGCAAGCTATTCATCATGCGCTTCCGCCTGGAGCGCAACCTGGTGGCGGTAAAGAACCGCCTGGCGGGCAAGAACGCCGCCCCCCATCCCGCCGCCTATCCCTCCGAGGAGGAATTCCTGGAAGACCTGCGTCTCATCCATGCCTCCCTCCACGGTCACGGCGACGGCGACATTGCCGACGGCGACCTCAAGGACCTCATCCGCCTGGTGGAGACCTTCGGTTTCTACCTCCTGAAACTGGACGTGCGCCAGGAATCCACCGTCCACACCGACACCGTCGCCGAGATCCTCGCCCAACGAGCGGACCTGCCCGACTACCACGACCTGGACGAAGCAGGGCGCCTGCGCCTACTCTCCCGCCTCATCGACACCGAAGCCCCCCCGGCCGTGGACCGCGAGGCCCTCTCCGAGCGGGCACGCGAGACGCTGGCGGTGTTCGACATCATGCGCCACATGCGCCGCGAAATCAGCCCCCAGACTTTCGGCAGCTACGTCATCTCCATGACCCATACCGCCAGCCACGTCCTGGAAGTGATGTTCTTGGCGCGCCTGGCCGGACTGGTGGGACGCAAGGGCGGGCGTGATTTCTGCCACATCCGCATCGCCCCCTTGTTCGAGACCATCGAGGATTTGGAGCACATCGAGCCGGTGATGACCCACCTCCTGGACACCGAAGTCTATCGCCGCATGCTCGGGGCCTCCGGCAACTTCCAGGAAGTGATGCTGGGCTATTCCGATTCCTGCAAGGACGGCGGCATCCTCGCCTCCGCCTGGAGCCTCTACCAGGCGCAGAAACGCCTCACCGCCCTGGCCGGAGCACGCGGCATCCGCCTGCGCCTGTTCCATGGCCGCGGCGGCACCGTCGGGCGTGGCGGCGGCCCCACCCACGACTCCATCCTCGCCCAACCCGCCGGCACCGTGCACGGGCAGATCAAATTCACCGAGCAGGGGGAAGTGCTGTCCTTCAAATACGCCAACGTGGAGACGGCAGTGTACGAACTGACCGTGGGCGTCACCGGCCTCATGAAGGCCAGCCGCTGCCTGGTGGAGCCGCCACCGGAGGACCGCCAGGACTACCTGGGCATCATGGACCAATTGGCGCGCATCGGCGAACGCGCCTACCGCGACCTCACCGAGCGCACCCCCGGTTTCCTGGATTACTTCTACGAGGCCACGCCGGTGAACGAGATCGCCCTCCTCAACATCGGCTCTCGCCCGTCCCACCGCAAGAAGACGGACCGCTCCAAGGCCTCGGTGCGCGCCATCGCCTGGGTCTTCGGCTGGGCCCAGTCGCGCCACACCCTGCCTGCCTGGTACGGCATCGGCACCGCGCTGGCCGAGTGGCGCAACAACGATCCGGCGCGCCTGGCCAAGCTGCAGACCATGTATCGGGAATGGCCCTTCTTCCGCAGCCTCCTGTCCAACGCACAGATGGCCCTGTTCAAGGCGGACATGCAAATCGCCCAGGAGTACGCCGCCCTGTGCGAGGACAAAAACACCGCCCTGGAGGTGTACGGCCGCATCCGCGACGAGTTCGAGCACACCCTCACCCAGGTGCTCAACGTCGCCGACGCCACCATGCTGCTGGAGGAGAACCCGGCCCTGGCCCTCTCCCTCCTGCGCCGCAACCCCTACCTCGACCCCCTTAACCACATCCAGGTCATCCTCCTGGAGCGCTACCGCAAGGAGGGCGAGGAGGGCCGACGCTGGCTCGACCCCCTGCTGCGCTCCATCAACGCCATCGCCACCGGTATGCGCAACACCGGCTGACCTTCTGGCAAACAACACCACGCAGCGATATGCATGTATTCAGGTGGCATCGCGAAGGTCGCCGGAATCCCTTATGCCAAATGCTCTACAACCCGAACTCGTACCATCAAGGCAACGGTATTTCAGATGGATCAGATTACACTCAGCTCCAGCTTGCGCTTGCGCCTTTCCCAATCGGGCATGACCTTCTCAAGCAAGCGGTAGAAGGCAGGGCTGTGGTCCGGCTGTTTGAGGTGGCACAGCTCATGGGTGATGACGTAGTCGATGCACTCGCGCGGCGCCTGTATCAGGCTGACATTCAGCGTCAGCGTACCGCTTTCCGAGAGGCTGCCCCACCGGGTTTTCATGCGGCGGATTTTCAGCGTCGGGCGTGGCAGGCCCTGGCGGGCAAAGTGGGGCCAGCAGCGTTCGAAGCTCTCAGCGAATTTTTCGTGCGCCCGCTGGGAATACCACTGCCAGAGCAACCGGCGCACTGCGTCCGGTTGGCCGTCGCCCCGGCAAGTGACCCAGAAATAACCCCGGCTGAGCTTCACGGATGACCGCTCGCCTCGAACCAGCTTGAGGCGGTACTGGCGTCCCAGGTAGCGGTGGGTCTCCCCGCC
Organism: Gammaproteobacteria bacterium; assembly: GCA_015491615.1. Lineage (GTDB taxonomy): Bacteria > Pseudomonadota > Gammaproteobacteria > S012-40 > S012-40 > S140-43. The sequence continues at coordinate 91 of WFVN01000128.1, read as the reverse complement.
AATGTATTGCCGTGGCGGTGTGCGGGGCCTGAACTGGTCGAAGTAGGCCTGCTGCCGGCGGATCCAGCGGGCGCGTCGGAGTATCCTCGCT
>WFVN01000127.1 GCA_015491615.1 Gammaproteobacteria bacterium | reverse complement strand
GCGCAAGGCACCGCCCCCGACTGGCGCCGTCCCATGGCCGACGGCCGCTACCCGCCCCCGCCCCTGAACGGCACCGCCCACACTTGGCACCACCCCTTGTCCATGCTGCGGGACACGGTGCGTAATGGCGGTGCTCCGGTGGGCGGCTGGATGCCCGCCTTCGGCTCCACTCTCTCCGACGAGGAGATCGACGCCGTGCTCGCCTATGTGCAGAGCCTGTGGCCCGACGAGATCTACCGGGCCTGGCTGGGGCGCGGCGGCCTCGACTGACCACGATAACCGCCCATGAACGTCAATCCCAACGTCTTCATCTTCTCCGCCGTCACCCTCGCCGGCATCGGCGTCAGCCTGTGGGGCTGGCGCGTGTTGCAACGTTCCCGTGCCCAGGGCGAGTGGCCCTCGGTGACCGGTACCATCGTCGCGAGCCGGCCCGGCAAGCGGGACAACGACCTGCTGCCCCACATCGAGTTCGCCTACCGGGTGGACGGGCGCGAGTACCGACGGGTGTTCGAGTTTCCGCCGGGGACCCACCCCCTGCCCGAGTTCACCGAATCGTACCTGAAGAAATACCCGGTGGGGCGGGAGGTGACCGTCTACTACGACCCGGCCGACCCTTCCCACGCCACCCTGGAACCCAGCGCCCACGACGACTGGATGATCCTCGCCGCCGGTCTGGTGACGGCCGTCGGCGGGGCCTTGGCGCTCATCTTCCACTGAGGAGACCCCGTGCACCTCTCCGGCATCACGATCTATCCGGTGAAGTCCCTGGGCGGAATCGACGTGGACGCCTGGGACCTGGACGACCTCGGCCTGGCATGGGACCGGCGCTGGATGGTGGTGGACGAGTCCGGCCGCTTCCTCACCCAGCGCCAGGTGCCGGCCATGGCCCGCGTCCGCCCGCGCCTTGACCCCGGCGGCCAGCTCACCCTCACCCACCCGCGCCTGCCGCCCTTCACCGTGCCCGTCCCGGCACCGGAGGCGGCGACCCGTCCGGTCACCGTCTGGGGCGACACGGTCCCCGCCGTGCCGCTGGGAGCGGAGGTGGACGCCTGGCTGAGCGAGGCCGTGGGCCGCCCCTGCCACTTGGTGCGCCTGCCCGAGGGCACGGCGCGGGCGGTGGATCCGGACTACGCCCCGGATGCACGCACCGCCTTCACCGACGGCTTCCCCCTGCTCCTCATCGGCGAGGGCTCCCTGGCCGATCTCAACGCCCGTCTGCAACAGCCGGTGCCCATGCGCCGTTTCCGCCCCAATCTGGTGGTGGCCGGCGCAGAGCCCTTCGCCGAGGACCAGTGGCGTCGCATCCGCATCGGCGGCATCACCCTGCGCGTAGTCAAGCCCTGTTCCCGCTGCATCGTCACCACCGTCGATCCGGACCGGGGCGAGGTGGTGGGCCAGGAGCCCCTGCGCACCCTGGCCACCTACCGCCTGCGGAACAACAAGATCTACTTCGGCCAGAACCTGGTGCACGAGGGACCCGGACGCCTGCGGGTGGGCGATGCGGTCACCATCCTCGAGTGACTCAGGCCGCCGCCTGCGCCAGGCACAGGCGCACCACCCCCTCGGCGGACACCTCCACCGGATAGGTCCGCACGCAGCCCTCGTCGGGGGCCACCGCGCTGCCCGTCTCCAGCTCGATCTTCCAGTTGTGCAGGGGGCAGGCCACCTTGTGGTCGAAGACGATCCCCTCGGACAGGGGCCCGTCCTTGTGCGGGCAGCGGTTGTCCAGGGCGAACAGGCGGTCGTCGCCGGTGCGGAACACCGCCACCTCCCCGTCGGGGGTCCTCACCACCCGGGCGCCGCGCACGGGGATGTCCTCCAGTCTGCCGATCTCGATCCACTCACTCATTTCACACGACCTGCTTCAAAGGGATGAATTTCTTCTTCTCGGAGGCCTCCTGCGCCAGTTGCGCCCACGGATCCTGCTGGGCGTACTTCTGCGACTCCAGGAAGCGCTGGTAGAGGGCGCGGCGGCCTTCGTCGTCCTCGTTGATGCGCTGCTTGACGTAGTTGAGGCCGACCCGCTCCACCCACGGGGCGGTGCGCTCCAGGTACCAGCCCTCCTCGCGGTAGAGCTGGATGAAAGCGCAGCAGTACTCGATCACTTCCTCGGGGGTGGCCACCTTGGTGAGCAGATCGGTGGCGCGCACCTTGACGCCGCCGTTGCCGCCGATGTGCAGTTCGTAGCCGGAGTCCACGCACACCACGCCGAAGTCCTTGATGGTGGCCTCGGCGCAATTGCGCGGGCAGCCGGAGACGGCCATCTTGAACTTGTGCGGCATCCACGAGCCCCAGGTGACCTTCTCCAGTTGGATGCCCAGGGCGGTGGAGTCCTGGGTGCCGAAGCGGCACCACTCGGAACCGACGCAGGTCTTCACCGTACGTAGGGCCTTGCCGTAGGCGTGGCCGGAGACGAAACCGGCGGCGTTGAGATCCGCCCACATGGCCGGCAGGTCCTCCTTCTTCACCCCCAACAGGTCGATGCGCTGACCGCCGGTGATCTTCACCGTGGGGACCTGGTACTTCTCCGCCACCTCGGCGATGGCGCGCAGCTCGGCGGGGGTGGTGACGCCGCCCCAGATGCGCGGCACCACCGAATAGGTGCCGTCCTTCTGGATGTTGGCGTGCACGCGCTCGTTGATGAAGCGCGAGGCGGGGTCGTCCTGGGCCTCGGCCGGCCAGGTGCTGATGAGGTAGTAGTTGAGGGCCGGGCGGCAGGTGGGACAGCCGTCCTCGGTGCGCCAGTCGAGGGCGCGCATGACCTCGTTCATGCGCGTGAGACGGCGCTCGCGGATGGCCTCGCGCACCTGCTGGTGGGTGAAGTCCGTGCAGGGGCACAGGGGCTTCTCCTTGGGACTGGCGTCGTAGTCCCCGCCGACGGTGGCGGCGAGGATCTGCTCCACCAGGCCGGTGCAGGAGCCGCAGGAGGCGGAGGCCTTGGTGTGGGCGCGCACCTCGTCCAGGGTGAACAGCCCCTTCTTGGTGATGGCCTCGACGATTTCCCCCTTGCACACCCCGTTGCAGCCGCACACCTCCATGTCGTCGGCCATGGCCGCCGCGGCGTTCTCCCCGCCGTGGCCGGAATCGCCCAGGTGGTGCTGGCCGAACATGAGGGTATCGCGCATCTCGGAGACGTCGGTACCGTCCTTCATGAGTTGGAAGTACCAGGCGCCGTCCACGGTGTCGCCGTACAGCACCGTGCCGACGATGCGGTTGTCCTTGAGCACCAATTTCTTGTAGACGCCGTGGCCGGCGTCTTTCATGACGATCTCCTCGGTGCCCTCGCCGCCCATGAAGTCGCCGGCGGAGAACAGGTCGATGCCGGTGACCTTGAGCTTGGTGGAGGTCACCGAACCCTCGTAACGGGCGTAACCGAGGTGCGCCAGGTGATTGGCCGCCACCTTGGCCATCTCGAACAGGGGGGCGACGAGGCCGTAGGTCTTGCCCCGGTGCTGCACGCACTCGCCCACCGCGTAGATGCGCGGATCGAAGGTCTGCAGGGTGTCGTTGACCACCACCCCGCGCTCGCAGTAGAGACCGGCGGACTTGGCCAGGTCGACGTTGGGGCGGATGCCTACCGCCATCACCACCAGATCCGCGGGCACCTCCAGACCGTCCTTGAAGCGCACGCCCTCGACCCGTTTGTCGCCGAGGATGGCCTCGGTCACCGCCGGCATGATGAACTTCATGCCCCGTTCCTCCAGGGAACGCTTCAGCAGCTCGCCGGCGTAGGGGTCCAGTTGACGCTCCATGAGCCAGTCGGCGATGTGCACCACGGACACGTCCATGCCCTGGGCCATGAGGCCGTTGGCCGCCTCCAGACCCAGCAGGCCGCCGCCGATGACGACGGCCCGCTTGTACTTGCGCGCCGCCTCGATCATGCGCTCCACGTCGTGGATGTCGCGGAAGGTCACCACCCCGTCCAGGTCGTTGCCCGGCAGGGGCAGGACGATGGGATGGGAGCCGGTAGCCAGGAGCAGGCGGTCGTATTCGGCCTCGGTGCCGTCGTCGGCGATCACCTTGCGGTTGCGGCGGTCGATCTTCACCACCGTCCTGCCGGTGTGGAGGGTGATGCCGTTCTCCTCGTACCAGGCGCGATCGTTGAGGATGATGTCATCGATGGTCTTCTCGCCGGCGAGCACCGGAGAGAGGAGGATGCGGTTGTAGTTGGGGTAGGGCTCCGACCCGAAGACGGTGATGTCGTAGAGGTCGGGCGCCAGCTTCAGCAGCTCTTCCAGGGTACGCACCCCGGCCATGCCGTTGCCGATGAGGACGAGTTTCTCTTTCACGGGGGGCTCCGTTCGTTGCCGTTCAGGACTCGCCGCCCTTATGCATTCTTGATGCCAAATCAATTTTTTATTTATTTACAAGAAGTTACAATCACCCGAGCGTCCCGGGAGACAGCCGCCCCGCCTCCCATCGGTGCAGTCACCACCCGCTCGCACCACCTTGGTGCACCACTGCCGGCACCACGGCCGACCAGACACGCACCAAGAACGTGCGTCCACGCAAAGAAAATACGGTTTTAGAAATGGATTTCAATAATTTACAAATATGGCCTGGTTCATGCATAGCGGGGCGAGATTCGTTTCCGACCCCCAGGTGGACCCCATGAGCAAGGCCGGCTTCAACCTCTTCGAGTTCAAGCGCGAGAACGTCCGCATCCTCCACTACACCTGGTTCGCCTTTTTCATGACCTTCGTGGTGTGGCTGGGCCTCGGCCCGTTGATGCCGTTCATCAAGGAGTCCCTCCAGCTCTCCGACCAGCAGGCCAAGGTGCTGCTCATCCTCAACGTGGCCATGACCATCCCCGCGCGCATCGTCGTCGGGATGCTGGTGGACAAACTGGGGCCGCGCATCATGTACACCGCCATTCTCGTCCTCGGCGGCCTCATCAGCATCGCCTTCGCCTGGGCGGACAGCTATCAGACCCTGGCCTTGCTGCGTTTTCTGTCCGGCTTCATCGGCGCCGGTTTCGTGGTGGGCATCCGCATGATCAGCGAGTGGTTCCCGGCCAATCAGACCGGCTTCGCCCAGGGCATCTACGGCGGCTGGGGCAATTTCGGCTCCGCCGGCGCCGCCCTCACCCTGCCCTTCATCGCCGCCAACGTGGAAGGCCCGGATGGCTGGCGCATCGCCATCACCGTGGCGGCATTGGCCGCCATCGCCTACGGCGTTCTGTACTACTTCCTGGTCACCGACACGCCCAAGGGGTCCACCTACTTCAAGCCCAAGAAGAGCGGTGCCATGGAGGTGACCAGCCGTGCCGACTTCGTCCTCTACGCCCTCATGAACATCCCCCTCTACCTGGCCCTGGGGCTGCTCACCTGGAAGCTTTCGCCGGCCGGTATGGGCCTCCTCGACACTATGATGGCGAACGCCGTCTACTTCGGCCTGGCAGCCCTCTACGGGGTACAGTTGTGGAAAATCTGGCAGGTCAACCGCCACGTCCTGGAGAAGCCGGTGCCGGAGCTGCATCGCTACCGCTTCAAGCAGGTGGCGATCCTGGACTGGGCCTACTTGGTCACTTTCGGTACCGAACTGGCGGTGGTCTCCATGCTCGCCATGTTCTACGTGGATTGGTTCGGTCTCTCCAAAGTGGTCGCCGCTTTGTTGGCCGGTATCTACCCTCTCCTCAATCTGGTGGCGCGCCCCGGGGGCGGCTGGCTTTCCGACCGCCTGGGCCGGCGCCGCACCCTGCTGCTGGCCTTCGCCGGCATCACTGCCTGCTTTTTGGCCCTGGGCCTGGTGAGCCCCGGCTGGCCGGTGTGGGTGGTGGTGCTCCTGACCATCGCTGGAGGCGT
>WFVN01000126.1 GCA_015491615.1 Gammaproteobacteria bacterium | reverse complement strand
ACATTGAAGGACTCGGGGATGCCGGCCTCCATCTTGTGATTGCCGTCCACGATGTTCTTGTACATCTTGGTGCGGCCCTGCACATCGTCCGACTTGACGGTGAGCATCTCCTGCAGGGTGTAGGCAGCGCCGTAGGCCTCCAGGGCCCACACCTCCATCTCACCGAAGCGCTGTCCGCCGAACTGGGCCTTGCCGCCCAGGGGCTGCTGAGTGACCAGGCTGTAGGGGCCGGTGGAGCGGGCGTGGACCTTGTCCGCCACCAGGTGGTTGAGCTTCAGCATGTACATGTAGCCCACCGTCACCGGGCGGTCGAAGGGATCGCCAGTGCGCCCATCGTAGAGGGTGGTCTGACCCGATTCGGGCAGCCCAGCCAGGCGCAGCAGCTCCTTGACCTCTTCTTCGGTGGCGCCACCGAACACGGGGGTGGCAATGGGCACGCCATGGCGCAGGTTCTGCGCCAACTCGAGGATCTCTTCGTCAGTGAGCTCGTCCAGGGACTGGGGGTTGCCGCCCTTGTTGTAGATTTCCTGCAGGAAGCCGCGCAGTTCTTCCACCTTGGCCTTCGCCTCTAGCATCTCGCCGATACGCTGACCAAGGCCCTTGGCCGCCCATCCCAGGTGCGTTTCCAGGACCTGACCGACGTTCATGCGCGAAGGCACGCCCAGGGGATTGAGGACGATGTCCACGGGGGTGCCGTCGGCCATGAAGGGCATGTCCTCCACCGGGACGATGGTGGAGATGACGCCCTTGTTCCCGTGCCGGCCGGCCATCTTGTCGCCGGGCTCGATGCGGCGCTTCACCGCCAGATAGACCTTGACCATCTTGAGAACACCCGGGGCGAGGTCGTCGCCGGCGGTGATCTTGGCCTTCTTCTCCTCGTAGCGGCGATCCATGTCCTTGCGCTGCTGCTCCAGGTGCTCGGCCGCCTTCTCTAGCTGCAGGTTGGCCTCCTCGTTCTTGAGGCGGATCTCGAACCATTTCTCACGCGGCAACTTGTCGAGATAGGCGGCGGTGACCTTAGAGCCACCCTTGAGGCCTTCGGGGCCGCCCTCGGCCACCTTGCCCAGCAGCAGCTTGCGCAGGCGCCCGTAGATGGCGTCCTCGTAGATGCGGTACTGGTCCGTGAGGTCCTTCTTGAAGGCGGCCAGTTCCGCTTCTTCGATCTGCTTGGCGCGGGCGTCCTTCTCCACCCCGTCGCGGGTGAACACCTGCACGTCGATGACGGTGCCGTTCATGCCCGAGGGGACGCGCAGAGAGGTGTCCTTCACGTCCTGGGCCTTCTCGCCGAAGATGGCGCGCAGCAGTTTCTCCTCGGGGGTGAGTTGGGTCTCGCCCTTGGGGGTGACCTTGCCCACGAGGATGTCGCCGGCCTTCACCTCCGCGCCCACGTAGACGATGCCGGACTCGTCCAGCTTCGCCAGGGCGCTCTCGCCCACGTTGGGGATGTCGGCGGTGATCTCCTCCGGCCCCAGCTTGGTGTCGCGGGCGACGCAGGTGAGCTCCTCGATGTGGATGGTGGTGTAGCGGTCCTCCTCCACCACGCGCTCGGAAATGAGGATGGAGTCCTCGAAGTTGTAGCCGTTCCAGGGCATGAAGGCGACCAGCAGGTTCTGCCCCAGCGCCAGTTCGCCCATGTCGGTGGAGGGACCGTCGGCGAGGACGTCGCCGCGGGCGACCACGTCACCAGGCTTCACCAGGGGCCGCTGGTTGATGCAGGTGTTCTGGTTGGAGCGGCTGTACTTGGTGAGGTTGTAGATGTCCACGCCCGGCTCGCCGGCGCTGGTCTCCTCGTCGCTCACCCGCACCACGATGCGCCCGGAGTCCACCGAATCCACCACGCCGCCGCGGCGGGCGACGACGGTGACGCCGGAGTCGATGGCCACCGCCTTTTCCATGCCCGTGCCCACCAACGGCGTCTCCGTCTTCAGGGTGGGGACCGCCTGGCGCTGCATGTTGGAGCCCATGAGGGCGCGGTTGGCGTCGTCGTGCTCCAGGAAGGGGATGAGAGAGGCCGCCACCGACAGGATTTGCTTGGGCGAGACGTCCATGAGCTGGATCTTGTCGGGGGTGGAGAGGGTGAACTCGCCGTTGTGGCGGCAGGTGATCATGTCGCCCTGGATGCGCCCTTCCTCGTCCACCGGGGTGTTCGCCTGGGCGATGACGTACTGCCCCTCCTCGATGGCGGAGAGATAGACGATGTCGTCGGTCACCTTGCCGTCCACCACCTTCCGGTACGGCGTCTCCAGGAAGCCGTACTCGTTGGTGCGGGCGTACACCGCCAGGGAGTTGATGAGGCCGATGTTGGGCCCTTCCGGGGTCTCGATGGGGCACACGCGACCGTAGTGGGTGGCGTGCACGTCGCGCACCTCGAAGCCGGCCCGCTCGCGGGTCAGGCCGCCGGGACCGAGGGCGGAGATGCGGCGCTTGTGGGTAACCTCGGAGAGGGGGTTGTTCTGGTCCATGAACTGGGACAACTGGGAGGAACCGAAGAACTCCTTCACCGCCGCCGACACCGGCTTGGCGTTGATGAGGTCCTGGGGCATGAGGCCCTCGGACTCGGCCAGGGCGAGGCGCTCTTTCACCGCCCGCTCCACGCGCACCAAGCCGACGCGGAATTGGTTCTCGGCCATCTCGCCCACGGAACGCACGCGGCGGTTGCCCAGGTGGTCGATGTCGTCCACGTCGCCGTTGCCGTTGCGGATGTCCACCAACACCTTGAGTACGTCGATGATGTCCTCCCTGGTGAGAGTACCCGGGCCTTCGTCGCTGCCGCGGCCCACCCGGCGGTTGAATTTCATGCGCCCGACGGCGGAGAGGTCGTAACGGTCGGGCGAGAAGAACAGGTTGGCGAGCAGGTTCTCCGCCGCGTCCTTGGTGGGCGGCTCGCCCGGGCGCATCATGCGGTAGATCTCCACCTGCGCCTCGTACTGGGTGCGGGTGGGATCGATGCGCAGGGTGTCAGAGATGTACGGCCCGCGGTCCAGGTCGTTGGTGTACAGGGCTTTGATCTCGCGGATGCCGTGCTCCACCAGCTTGGCGTACAGCCCCTCGGTGATCTCGTCGTTGGCCTCGGCGAGGACCTCGCCCGTCTCCGGGTCGATCACGTTGTTGTACAGGCGCTTGCCGACCACATACTCCACCGGCACCTCGAGGGTGTCGATGTTGGCCTTGGCCAGCACTTTAATGTGGCGAGCGGTGATGCGTCGTCCAGCCTCCACCAACACCTCGCCGTCCGGCCCCTGGATATCGATGGGCAGGGTCTGGCCGCGCAGGCGGTCCGGCACCACGTGCAGGCGAGCGTGATCCTCGGAGAGATCGAAGGTGTCGTACTCGAAGAACATCTCCAGGATCTGTTCGTTGTCGTAGCCCAGGGCCCGCAGGAGGATGGTGGCGGGCAGCTTGCGGCGCCGGTCGATGCGCACGAAGACGCAGTCCTTGACGTCGAACTCGAAATCGAGCCAAGAGCCACGGTAAGGAATGATGCGGGCGGAATAGAGCAGTTTGCCCGAAGAATGGGTCTTGCCCCGGTCGTGGTCGAAGAAGACCCCGGGGGAACGGTGCATCTGGGAGACGATGACGCGCTCGGTCCCGTTGATGACGAAGGTCCCGTTGTCGGTCATCAACGGAATCTCGCCCAGGTACACCTCCTGTTCGCGCATGTCCTTCACCACCGGCCGATCGCCGGAAGCGTCCTTGTCGTAAATTTCCAGGCGCAGCTTGACGCGTAGGGGCGCGGCATAGGTCATGCCGCGCATTTGACACTCCTTGACGTCGAACGTAGGCTCGCCCAGTCGATAACTGACGTACTCCAGCGCCGCGTTGCCGGTGTAGCTGACGATGGGGAACACGGACTTGAAGGCGCCGTGTAGACCCACCGGGTCACGCTCGTCAGGGGCCTTGTCCCGCTGCAGGAACTGGCGGTAGGAATCCAACTGGATGGCCAGAAGATAAGGCACTTCCATGACCTCGGGATACTTGCCGAAGTCGTTGCGGATCCGTTTCTTTTCGGTAAATGAGTACGCCATCAGAAATCCTCTATCAGTGCATAGAGAAGAAAACCCATCATCGGGTCCGGAGCTTGCGGCCCCAGGGACCTGTCCGCATCAAGCCGAAGGCCTCGGGTTGATCCGGACAGGCGCCTGACGAATTCAAGACGCCCAACCCGCCAATGGAAAAAGGCCGGTGGCCCGGGGCCACCAGCCGTACTTCCGATCTGCAGCTTCTCCAGCGCGCAAGATCGTCGTTCTTACTTGATCTCCACCGTGGCGCCGGCCTCTTCGAGCTGCTTCTTGATCTCTTCGGCCTCTTCCTTGGAGATCCCTTCCTTGATGGGGGAAGGCGCCTTCTCCACCAGCTCCTTGGCTTCCTTCAGGCCCAGGCCGGTGATACCGCGGACGGCCTTGATCACCGCCACCTTGTTGGAACCGAAGCTGGACAGAATGACGTCGAACTCGGTCTTCTCTTCGGCGGCGCCACCGGCCTCACCACCGGCGGCGGCGGGGGCAGCGACAGCGGCGACAGCAGCGGCGGAAACGCCGAACTTCTCCTCCATCGCATTGATGAGTTCAACGATGTCCATCACGGACATGTTGGCGATGGTTTCCAGGATCTCTTCTTTGCTAACAGCCATGGTCATTCACTCCTAAGGGTTCGATATGGATCCGAGCGAGCATCGCCCTTAAGCGGACGCCTTCTCTTTCTCTTCCTTCAGCGCCACCAGGGTCCGGACCAGCTTGGTGGGCACTGCGTTCAGAGTACGCGCCAGCTTCTCGACGGGCGCACGCATCACCGCCATCAACATACTGATCGCCTCGTCGCGCGTGGGCAGGCTGGCGACGGCCTTGAGCTGCTCAGGGCCGAGCAACTGCCCCCCCACGGACACGAGCTTGGGCTTCAAGTGCTCGTGTTCCTTACCGAACGCCTCGATGAGGCGAGCGGCGGAACCGGGATCCTCGGTGGAGAAAGCCAGCAACAGCGGCCCCACCAAGCCCTCTTTCATGCACTCGAAGTCAGTATTTTCCAAGGCCCGTCTCGCCAGGGTGTTCTTCACCACCCGGACGTAGACCTGGCTCTGGCGCGCCTTCGCCCGCAGCTCGTTCATCTCCTCGACGGTGAGCCCGCGGTACTCGGCGGCAACGGCGGAGTATGCGCTCGCAGCGACTTGGTGGACCTCGGCGACGATCGCCTTCTTCTCTTCCAAGGTCAGTGCCATACGAGTCGATCTCCAAGGTTCGCCTCAATTTGGTGCGCAAGCGCACCCCCGAATGACGGCGCCCCTGAGCCCATGCTCATTCGGCCCCGTCTGCGCAGGCGGTCCCCCATTAAACGCCTTACGGCGTACCTGCGGTCTTTGACGTACGCCGGCTCGCGCCGGCGACCCAAAGCCTGTATCCCTCAGACGAGGGAGGAAACTTCCACCGGCACCCCCGGCCCCATGGTGGTGGACAGGGTCACCTTCTGCATGTAGACACCCTTGGCCGCAGCCGGCTTGGCCTTCTGCAGGTCGGACAAGAGGGCCTGCAGGTTCTCCTTGAGGGCCTCGGGCTCGAAGTCGATCTTGCCGATGGTGCAGTGGACGATGCCGGCCTTGTCGGTGCGGTAGCGCACCTGACCGGCCTTGGCATTCTTCACCGCCGTGGCCACGTCGGGGGTCACCGTGCCCACCTTGGGGTTCGGCATCAGCCCGCGCGGGCCGAGGATCTGTCCCAGGGCACCCACCACCCGCATGGCGTCGGGCGCGGCGATGACCACGTCGAAATCCAGGTTCCCCGCCTTGATGGACTCGGCCAGGTCTTCCATGCCCACCACGTCGGCACCGGCGGCCTTGGCCGCTTCGGCGGCGGGCCCCTGGGCGAACACGGCCACGCGCACTTCCTTGCCGGTGCCGTGGGGCAGGACGGTGGAGCCACGCACCACCTGGTCGGACTTGCGCGGATCGACGCCCAGGTTCACGGCCACGTCCACCGACTCGCGGAACTTGGCGGGCGGCACTTCCTTCAGGAGGGCGATGGCCTCATCGACGCTGTACACTTTGCCGGATTCCAGCTTCTCGCGAATGATCTTGAAACGCTTACTCAGCTTGGCCATTTCACACCCCCTCCACGGCGACGCCCATGGACCGCGCGGTACCGGCGATGGTGCGCACCGCCGCCTCCATGTCCGCGGCGGTGATGTCCGGCTCTTTGATCTTGGCGATCTCTTCCAGTTGCTCGCGGGTGATGGTCCCCACGGTCTCGCGCCCGGGCGCGTTGGCCCCGCTGGAGAGCCCCAACGCCTTCTTGATGAGGATGGAGGCGGGCGGGGTCTTGGTGACGAAAGTGAAACTACGGTCGTTGTAAACGGTGATGATCACCGGGATGGGCAGACCGGGCTCCAGGTTCTGCGTCTGGGCGTTGAACGCCTTGCAGAATTCCATGATGTTGACGCCGTGCTGACCCAACGCCGGACCCACCGGCGGGCTGGGGTTGGCCTGGCCGGCCTTCACCTGCAATTTGATATACGCCTGAACTTTCTTTGCCATGATTCACTCCTGCTGCGGGTCCATGCGCCTTGCGGCTCCCCGCGTGGGATTTACGCCTTCTCCACCTGGGAGAATTCGAGCTCCACCGGCGTGGAACGGCCGAAAATGGTCACCGACACCCGCAAGCGGCTCTTGTCGTAATCCACCTCTTCCACCACGCCGTCGAAATCGTTGAACGGCCCTTCGGTGATGCGTACCACCTCGCCGGGCTCGAAGAGGATCTTCGGACGCGGCTTCTCGGCCCCCTCCTGCACGCGGTTGAGGATGGCCTCGGCCTCCTTGTCGGAGATGGGCGCCGGCCGGTCGGAGGTGCCGCCGATGAAGCCCAGCACCCGCGGGGCACTCTTCACCAAATGCCAAGTCGACTCGTCCATCTCCATCTGGATGAGGACGTAACCGGGGAAGAATTTACGCTCACTCTTGCGCTTCTGCCCCTCACGCATCTCCACCACTTCCTCGGTGGGGACCAGCACCTCGCCGAACTTGTCTTCCATGCCGCTGTGGCGGATGCGCTCCTCCAGCGAGCGCTTGACCTGATTCTCGAAGCCCGAATAGGTCTGCACCACGTACCAGCGTTTAGCCACGTCCCACCTTCCCTATCAGATCTGCGTGAGGGCCTTGACCGCCCACAAGAGCACCATGTCCAACAACCACAACATGATGCCCACCACCACCACCATCACCATGACGATGAGGGTGGTCTGCATGGTTTCCTTGCGCGTCGGCCACACGACCTTCCGCGCCTCCGTGCGCGCGTCGCTCAGGAACGCCAACGCCGCCCGCCCGACCTCGGTCTGCGCGGATATGAGCAAGGCCACGACCACCGCGACCAAAATGCCGACGACGCGCACCAGCAGGGACTGATCCGCAAAATAATAAAAGGCCCCGATCGCCCCCAGAAGAATCAACAGGGCCACCGAGAGCTTCAGCTTGTCTGCCATGCAATGCCGCCGTCAAAATAAAATGGCAGGCCAGGAGGGAATCGAACCCCCAACCTGCGGTTTTGGAGACCGCCGCTCTGCCAATTGAGCTACTGGCCTAGAAAACGAGGCCGCGCGCCAGGAAAAGGCGCGCGACCAATACCCGATCACTCGATGATTTTGCTGACCACGCCCGCACCCACGGTGCGACCGCCCTCGCGGATGGCGAAGCGCAGACCTTCCTCCATGGCGATCGGCGCAATCAGCGACACCGTCATCGCCACGTTGTCCCCGGGCATCACCATCTCCACGC
>WFVN01000125.1 GCA_015491615.1 Gammaproteobacteria bacterium | reverse complement strand
GGGCCGCAGGGGCCGTCGATGAACAGGGTCTCGCTGTGGATCTTTGTCATGGGGTCGTTCCTCGGGGCGCCGGGGAGTCTAACCCGCGGTCCGTTCCGGGCCAAATCGCCGACGATGGATCAAGGGGTTACAATGCGCCCATGGCCAGCGACACCGATCTGCCCGAGCTGCGACCGGTCACCGCCCTGCGCGGGGTGGGAGCGCGCCAGCAGGCGCGTCTGGCGCGGTTGGGTATCCATACCGTGGGCGATCTGCTGTTCCACCTGCCCCTGCGCTACCAGGACCGCACCCGCATCACCCCCCTCGGGCAGTTGCGTCCGGGGCGCGAGGCGCAGGTGGCGGGCACGATCCTCGGGGCCCAGGAGCGCCAGGGGCGGCGGCGGACCCTGGCGGTACGCATCGCCGACGGCAGCGGCGTGCTGACCCTGCGTTTCTTCCACTACGGCCCGGCCCAGGTGCGCCAGTTCGCCGCCGGGGTGCCGGTGTCCTGCTACGGGGAGGTGCGCCTGGGGCCGGAGGGGCTGGAGATGGCCCACCCCGAATACCGCCTGGGGACCCTGGCGCCGGAGGCGGACGTTCTCACCCCCGTCTATCCCACCACCGAGGGGTTGGGTCAGGGGGCCCTGCGGCGCTGGATCGACACCGCCCTGGAGACCCTGGCGGAGGGGGCCCTGGCCGAGTGGCTGCCGCCGGCTTGGTGCGAGGAACTGGGCCTGCCGCCCCTGCGCGAGGCCCTGCTGTCGGTGCATCGGCCGGCCCCCGGCGACCTCCCGGACCTGTTGCAGGGCACCCACCCCGGCCAGCGGCGCCTGGCCCTGGAGGAGCTGCTCGCCCATCATTTGGGGCTGCGTCGCGCCCGCCACGGCCACCGCCGCCGGCGCGCGCCCGCTCTGGACACCTCCGAGGCGGCCCTCGCCCCCTTCCTGGCGGTACTCCCTTTCGAGCCCACCGCCGCCCAGCGCCGGGTGTTGGCGGAGCTGGCCCGGGACCTGGCCGCCGATCGCCCCATGATGCGCCTGGTGCAGGGGGACGTGGGCTCGGGGAAGACGGTGGTGGCGGCCGCCGCCGCCTGGTGGGCGGCGCGCAGCGGTTGGCAGAGCGCCCTCATGGCTCCCACCGAGCTGCTGGCGGAACAGCACGCCGCCAGCCTGGGCGCCTGGCTGGAACCCCTGGGGGCGCGGGTGGTGCTCCTGAACGGCCGCCAAAAGGCCGGCGAGCGGCGCGCCGCCCTGGAGGACCTGGCCGAAGGGCGGGCAGCGGTGGCGGTGGGCACCCACGCCCTCTTTCAGGAGGCGGTGTGTTTCCGGCGCCTGGGCCTGGTGGTGGTGGACGAGCAGCACCGCTTCGGCGTCCACCAGCGCCTGGCCCTGCGCGAGAAGGGGGCGGACGGGGAACGGGTGCCGCACCAGTTGGTGATGACCGCCACCCCCATCCCCCGCACCCTGGCGATGGCCGCCTACGGCGACCTGGACGTGTCGGTGATCGATGAGCTGCCCCCCGGACGCACGCCGGTGGAGACGGTGGTGGTGCCCGACCGGCGCCGCGACGAGGTCATCGAACGGGTACGCGCCGCCTGTGCGGCGGGGCGCCAGGCCTACTGGGTCTGCCCCCTGGTGGAGGACTCCGAGGCCCTCTCCTGCCAGGCCGCCGAGGCCACCGCCGCGCACCTCGCCGAGGCCCTCCCCGAGCTGACCGTGGGCCTGGTACACGGGCGCATGAAGGGGGAGGAGAAGGCGCGCGTCATGGCCCGCTTCAAGGCCGGCGAGATCCACCTCCTGGTGGCCACCACCGTCATCGAGGTAGGAGTGGACGTGCCCAACGCCAGCCTCATGATCATCGATAATGCCGAGCGCCTGGGGCTGGCGCAACTGCACCAGTTGCGCGGGCGGGTGGGGCGCGGCTCGGTCCGCAGCGTCTGCGTGCTGCTGTATCATGGCCCCCTTTCCGACACCGCCCGTGCCCGCCTGGCGGCCCTGCGGGAGACCAACGACGGCTTCGTCATCGCCGAGCGGGACCTGGCCCTGCGCGGCCCCGGGGAGGTCCTGGGCACGCGCCAGACCGGCCTGGTGGGCCTGCGCGTGGCCGACCTGGGGCGCGACGCCGATCTCATGCCGGCGGTACAGTCCCTGGCCGACCGCCTGCTGCAGCACCACCCCGAACGGGCCGAGCCCCTCATGCGCCGCTGGTTGAGAGAGGACGTCCGCTATGCCGAGGTCTGAGTCCGCCCCCCGCTGGCGCCCGGCACGCGCCGTGTGGCCGCGCCCGCCGGCCGCCGTGCGCGCCTGGCTGGGACGCGGCGGCTCCCTCACCCGCATCCTCCGGCGGCGCTGCCCCGAGGGGTTCTCCGTCGCCCTGTTGGGGCTGGACTGGCGGGCGGCGCGCGCCGACGAGCGCCGCCACCTGGGGCTGCGCGGTGGGCGCGTGCTGGAACGGCGGGTGTTCCTGCGCTGCGACGGCGAGCCCTGGGTGTTCGCGCGCACGGTGATCCCCCCGCAGACCCTCGCCGGTCCCGGCCGACGCCTCCACCGCCTGGGTGGACGATCCCTGGGGGAGGTGCTATTTTCCCACCCCTTCGTGGTGCGCGGCGCGGTGGAGTGGGCGCCGGTCCCCGCCGCCTGCTTGGGCCTCCCCCCCGCCTGGGGCGAGATCTGGGGGCGCCGCATCCATTACCTCTTACATGGCCGACCCCTGCTGGTGAGCGAATTCTTCCTCCCCGCGCTGTGGGCCGGCGGGCGAGCAGACGAGCCGTGTCCCTGCCCTTCTCCAGCGAGCGAATCCGTGACTACCTGCGCCTGATGCGGGTGGACCGCCCCATCGGCACCCTGTTGCTCCTGTGGCCCACCCTGTGGGCCCTGTGGCTGGCCGGCAACGGCCGCCCCGACCCCCTCGTCCTGGGGGTGTTCGTGGCCGGCGTGTTCCTCATGCGCTCGGCCGGTTGCGTCATCAACGACTACGCCGACCGCCACATCGATCCGCACGTGCGCCGTACCCGCGAGCGGCCCCTGGCCGCCGGCCGGGTGAGCCCGCGCGAGGCCCTGGCCCTGTTCACCGTGCTGTGCCTGACCGCCTTCGGCCTCGTCCTGCTGCTGGACTGGAAGACCGTCGCCCTGTCGGTGGTGGCGGTGCTCCTCGCCGCCGTCTATCCGTTCATGAAACGCGTCACCCACCTGCCCCAGGTGGTCCTCGGGGCGGCCTTCGCCTGGGCCGTGCCCATGGCCTTCATGGCCGAACAGGGGCAGGTGCCGCCGCTGGCCTGGCTGCTGTTCCTGGTCACCGTCGCCTGGACGGTGGCCTACGACACCTGGTACGCCATGGTGGATCGGGCCGACGACGTGCGGATCGGCGTCAAGTCCACCGCCATCCTCTTCGGCCGCCACGACCGCCTCATCGTCGGCCTGCTGCAGGCGGGCGTTCTCGCCGGGCTGGTGCTGGTGGGGCGGGTGGCCGGCCTCGGTTGGTCCTACTGGATCGCCTTTGCGGCGGGGGCGGGGCTGTTCGCCTGGCAGCAGTGGATCACCCGCGAGCGCGAGGAAGCGGCCTGCTTCCGCGCCTTTCTCAACAACAACGCCTTCGGTGCCGTCATCTTCGCCGGCATCGCCGGGCATTACCTTCTGGTGGACTGATGGAACTGAGCGGCATGGATCTGGGGGCGGTGGCCCTGGGCATCGTCGCCCTGGTGTGGGGGGCGGACCGCTTCGTCCTCGGGGCCGCCGGCGTGGCCCGCAACTTGGGCGTCTCCACCCTCGTCATCGGCCTGGTGATCGTCGGTTTCGGCACCTCCGCTCCGGAGCTGCTGGTGTCGGCCATGGCCGGACTGGAGGGGGCCACCGGCCTGGCGGTGGGCAATGCCCTGGGGTCCAACATCGCCAACATCGGCCTGGTGCTGGGCACCACCGCCCTCATCGTCCCGTTGGCGGTCCACTCCGGGGTGCTCAAACGGGAGTTCCCGGTGCTCCTGTTCATGTGTTTCGCAGTGCTGATCCTCCTCTGGGACGGCTACCTGGGGCGCCTGGATGGCTTCATCCTGGTGGCGGCCCTGGTGGGGCTCATTTACTGGACCGTGCGCCTCGCCCTCAGGGAGCGCGACCACGATCCCCTGCAGGCGGAAGTGGCCGAGGAGATACCCGAGTCCATCACCATGGGGGCGGCGGTGTTGTGGCTGGTGGTGGGCCTGGTGGTGCTCCTGGCGGGGGCGCGCATGGTGGTCTGGGGGGCGGTCAACATCGCCCACGCCTTCGGTGTCAGCGAGGTGATCATCGGCCTCACCATCGTCGCCATCGGCACCAGCCTGCCGGAGCTGGCCGCCAGTATCATGGGCGCCCTGAAGGGCGAGCCGGACCTGGCCATCGGCAACGTGGTGGGTTCCAACCTGTTCAACTTACTGGGGGTGCTGGGCCTGCCCGCCCTCATCCATCCCGAAGTCCTGGACGCCAGCGTCCTCAGTCGCGACTATCCGGTCATGCTAGGATTGACGCTGGCCCTGTTCCTGTTGGTCTACAGCCGGCGCCGGACGCCGCGCATCGGACGCGGGAGCGGATTTCTCCTCCTGGGGGCCTATGGCGCCTACATGACCACCCTCTATTTCGTCACGGTGAGCTGATATGGAAACGCAGACCATCCACGCCGACAAAATCAAATGCGGCGGGTGCGCCGCAGCCATTCGCACGGCCCTGGGCGAACTGCCCGGCGTCGTCCAGGTGGAGGTGGACGTGGCCTCCGGCGCGGTGACCGTGCAGGGTGAGGGGCTCGACGCCGAGGCCCTGCGAGCGGCTCTGCGAGCGGCCGGTTACCCGCCCCGCGATTGATGCCCGAGCGCCGGCGCAAGCCCCGCCGCCTGGGCGGGGCGGAGGACCGCGCCCTCATCGACATGGGGCGCGCGGTGATCGACTTGGAGGCGCGCGCGGTGGCCGCCCTGGGCGCGCGCATCGACGGTGATTTCGCCCGCGCCTGTCGCTACATGCTCGGCTGCGAGGGGCGCATCGTCGTCCTCGGCATGGGCAAGTCCGGACACATCGGCGGCAAGATCGCCGCCACCCTCGCCAGCACCGGCAGTCCCGCCTTCTTCGTCCACCCCGGCGAGGCCTCCCACGGCGACCTGGGGATGATCACCCCCCAGGACGTGGTCATCGCCATCTCCAACTCCGGCGAGACGGCGGAAATCGTCACCATCATCCCCCTGTTGAAGCGCCTCGGCGTGCCCCTCGTCGCTATGACCGGGCGGCGCGACTCCACCCTCGGGCGCGAGGCGGACGTGTGTCTGGACGTGTCCGTGGAACAGGAGGCCTGCCCCCTGGGGCTCGCGCCCACCGCCAGCACCACCGCCACCCTCGCCATGGGCGACGCCCTCGCTATCGCCCTGTTGGAGGCGCGCGGCTTCACTGCCGAGGACTTCGCCCGCTCCCATCCCGGCGGTACCCTCGGTCGGCGCCTGCTCCTGCACGTGGCCGACATCATGCACCGGGGGGAGGAGATCCCCCGCGTTCCCCTGGGCGCCAGTCTCACCGAGGCGGTCATGGAGATCACCCGCAAGCGCCTCGGCTTCACCACCGTTACCGACGACGACGGTCACCTCGCCGGGGTCTTCACCGACGGTGACTTGCGCCGTCTTCTGGAAAGTTCTCCAGACCTCAACGCCACCCCCGTGGAGACGGTGATGACCCGCGAGCCCACCACCCTCGCCCCCGACATGCTCGCCGCCGAGGCCCTGCAACTCATGGAGCGCAAGCGCATCAACGCCTTCCCGGTGGTGGACGGCCAAGGGCGCGTGGTGGGCGCCGTCAACCTCCACGATCTGCTGCGCGCGGGGGTCCTGTGAACGGAGAGAGAACCATGCAAGACGTACAACAACGCGCCGCCCAGGTGCGCCTGGTGGTGTTCGACGTGGATGGTGTGCTCACCGACGGCCGCCTCTACTACACCGACGACGGCCTGGAGCTGAAGGCCTTCCACTCGCGCGACGGCCACGGTATGAAACTGCTCATGAACAGCGGCGTGGAGCTGGCCATCATCACCGCCCGCACTTCTCCCACGGTGACCCGGCGCATGGAGAGCCTGGGCATCCGCCACGTCTACCAGGGGCGGCTGGAAAAACTGCCCGCCTTCGAGGAACTCATCCAGGAGTTGGGGCTCACTCCCGAGCAGGCCGCCTACGTGGGCGACGACATCGTCGATCTGCCGGTGATGGCGCGCGTCGGTCTGGCGGTGGCGGTGGCCGACGCCCACCCCCTGGTGAAGCGCCACGCCCATTGGCAAACTACCCATCCCGGCGGGCGCGGGGCGGCGCGCGACGTGTGCGAGCTGATCATGGAGGCCCAGGGCACCCTGGAGGCCCAGTTCGCCCCCTACCTGGCATGAAACGCGGCCTCCTCCCTCTCGGCTTCGCCCTCCTCCTGGTGGCGTTCCTGTGGCGTTGGGAGGGGGGCGAGCGTCCCGTCGGCGAGGCCGTTCGCACGGAGATGCCGGACCTCGTCCTCACCCGTTTCCGCGCCGAACAATTCGACATCCGGGGCCATCTCCTGCAACGCCTGGAAGGGGCGGCCTACCGCCACTGGCGCGCGCGCGACCTGGCGGAAATCGACGCCCCGCGCCTGACCCTCCCCGCCGGGCCGGCCATCTGGTCCGCCCGCGGCGGCCGCGCCCGCCTGCTGGCGGACGAATACCTGGTGGTGACGGGGGCGGTGACGGTGGAGCGGCGCCGCGGTGACGAGCGCCTGGCCCTGCACAGTCCCCAGGTGCGCGCCTGGCTGTCGCGCCGCTACCTGGAGGGGGACGGCCCGGTGCGCCTGGAGGCCCCCTGGGGGGAGGCCGGGGCCGGCGCCCTGGCCGCCGACCTGGCCCTGGACCGGGTGCGCCTGGAGGGCGGCGTGCGCAGCCTCTATCGGCCCGGGGGGCGGGGATGAGGGGTCTCCTCGTTCTCCTCGCCTGGTTCGCCGCCCCCGTCTGGGCCGCCGACCTCGATCTCGCCGCCCCCCTGGAGATCGAAGCGGATCGCGTCGTCCTCGACGAGGCCGCCGACGTGAGCGAATACCGGGGATCGGTGCGCGCCGTCCAGGGCCACACCCGCCTCGACGCCGACACCCTGCGCCTCTACCGCCAGGGCGAGCGCCTGGTGCGAGTGGTGGCCGAGGGGAATCCCGCGCGGCTGGTCAAATCTCCCCCCGGACGACCAACCCTGGAGGCCCGCGCCCGCACCATCGACTACCGCCTGGACCAGGCGCGGGTGATCCTCAGCGGCGAAGCCGTCCTCGTCCAGGGGGGCGACCGTTTCGAAGGGCCGCGCATCGAATACGACCTGAACGCCCAGCGGGTGGTGGCCGGCGGTGCGCCGGGGGACGGTCGGGTGCGGGTCATCCTCACCCCCGAGACCCTGCAGGGAGGGGAG
>WFVN01000124.1 GCA_015491615.1 Gammaproteobacteria bacterium | reverse complement strand
GACCAGCGCCTGCTCATCGCCCGCGACGTCACCCGCATGCAGCGACTGGAACGCATCCGCCGCGACTTCGTCACCAACGTCTCCCACGAGCTGCGCACCCCCCTCACCGTCATCCGCGGCTACCTGGAATCCCTCCAGAACGACCCCGCCTGCCGCGACGCCTGCGGCCGTGCCCTGGCGACCATGGGGCAACAGGCCCAGCGCATGCAGCACATCGTCGAGGACCTGCTCCTCCTCTCGCGCCTGGAGACCGCCCACCCCCAGGACGACCCGCATCCGGTGGCCGTCCCCGGCCTGCTGCGCGCCCTCCTCGAGGACGCCCGCCTGCTGGCGCGGGACAAGGGCCATCACATCACCCTGGAATGCGACGAGGCCCTGCACCTGCGCGGCAACGAGAAGGAACTCTACAGCGCCTTCTCCAACCTGGTCTTCAACGCGGTGAAGTACACCCCCGAGGGCGGCCACATCCAACTGCGCTGGCACCAAGACGGCGAAGGGGTCAAGTTCCAGGTGCAGGACGACGGCATCGGCATCCCGCCGCAGGCCATCCCTCGCCTCACCGAACGCTTCTACCGGGTGGACGTGGGACGCTCGCGGGAGAGCGGCGGCACCGGCCTGGGTCTGGCCATCGTCAAGCACGTCCTCAAACGCCACGACGCCCGCCTGGCGGTAAAGAGCGAGGTGGGCAAAGGCAGCACCTTCACCTGCATCTTTCCGACCGAGCGGGCAGTGGCCACCCGCGCCGCCTGACTGTCATCGAACTGTCATGAAAATTTCCAAGAATTGTCATTCGACGACCGCAACCTTTCCACCGAAATCCATTACGTTCGTCTCGGAGCATCCCATGAAAAGAAACCTCACCGCCCTTGTCTTGGGCCTGGGTCTCGCCACCGGTGCTGCCCAGGCACTGCCCAAGCTGGACCCCGAACTGCCCGACTACCAGAAGACCGCCGGCGTCTCCGGCAACCTCTCCAGCGTCGGCTCCGACACCCTGGCCAACCTCATGACCCTGTGGGCGGAGGAATTCAAACGCCTCTACCCCAACGTCAACATCCAGATCCAGGCCGCCGGTTCTTCCACTTCTCCTCCGGCCCTCACCGAAGGCACCGCCAATCTGGGCCCCATGAGCCGCAAGATGAAGCCCAAGGAAATCGCCGCCTTCGAACGGAAACACGGCTACAAACCCACCGCCATCGCTGTGGCCATCGACGCCCTGGCGCTGTTCGTGCACAAGGACAATCCCATCCAGGGTCTCACCATCCCGCAGGTGGACGCCATCTTCTCCTCCACCCGCAAGTGCGGTTACCCGGAGGACATCAACCGCTGGGGGCAACTCGGCCTCACCGGCGAATGGAAGAATCGCCCCATCCAACTCTACGGGCGCAATTCGGTCTCCGGCACCTACGGTTTCTTCAAGAAAAGGGCCTTGTGCAAGGGCGACGCCAAGCCCACCGTGAACGAACAACCCGGCTCCGCCTCCGTAGTCCAGTCGGTGGCCAGCTCCCTGAACGCCATTGGCTATTCCGGGGTGGGCTACAGGACGTCCAGCGTGCGCACCGTGCCCTTGGCCAAGAGGGCGGGCAAACCCTACTACGACGCCACCCCGGAAAACGTTCTTTCAGGCAAGTACCCCCTTTCTCGCTTCCTCTACATCTACGTCAACAAACACCCCAACAAACCCCTGCCACCCCTGGAGCGGGAATTCTTGAAGATGGTGATTTCCAAACGCGGGCAAAAAGTGGTCGTCAAGGATGGCTACATCCCCCTACCCGCCAAAGTAGCCCAACGGGAACTCAAGAAACTTCAGTGAGAGCCGCCCTCCATCCGTCGAACCCCGGCAGCAGACCGCCGGGGTTTACTTTCGCCAAAATCCTACGCTTCGTCGACCAGCGTTTCACAGACTTCTCGTTCCATGACCAAATGCGCATCCGGTTTCTTCGATAGGCAACCAATATGTGCTACAGGAAAGCTTAGACGTTCTAAATTTACTCCCCACTGAGGGGTTGTACGGTTCGATGGGGGTGCGTATAATCGCGCCCCTGTCAAATTCCAGGCCTGCCGCTCGACTGGCGCGCGGTGGGCGACCTGCGAGGCCAGAGCGAGCGATGAAACCCGGAATCCACCCCGAATACCACGAGATCACCGTCACCTGTAGCTGTGGGAACACGTTCAAGACTCACTCCACTCTGGATCACGACCTCCATTTGGAGGTGTGTTCCAAGTGCCACCCCTTCTACACCGGCAAGCAGAAAATCGTGGACACCGCAGGCCGGGTGGACAAGTTCCGCCAGAAATACGGCTTGAAAAAGTAAACGCCCTCCGCCGCCAAGCACGACATCCGGAAAAAAGGCGTCGCACGACGCCTTTTCGTTTTCTCAGGAACGCTCCATGGATCTGAAACGCGCTGCCCTGGAATACCACCGTCATCCCCGGCCGGGGAAGCTGGCGGTAGCCGCCACCAAGCCCTGTGAGACGCAGCGGGACCTCTCCCTCGCCTACACCCCCGGTGTCGCCGAACCGGTGCGCGCCATTGCCGAGGCCCCCGAGGACGCCCATCTCTACACCTCGCGCGGCAATCTGGTGGCGGTGATCACCGACGGCACCGCCGTCCTCGGCCTGGGGAACGTGGGACCGCTGGCGGCCAAGCCGGTGATGGAGGGCAAGGCGGTGCTCTTCAAGCGCTTCGCGGACGTGGACGTGTTCGACCTGGAGGTGGACGCCGACTCGGTGGAGACCTTCGTGGACACGGTGGCCCGCCTGGCCCCCACCTTCGGTGGCATCAATCTGGAGGACATCGCCGCCCCCCGCTGTTTCGACATCGAGCAAGCCCTGCAGGCGCGCCTGGACATCCCCGTCTTCCACGACGACCAGCACGGCACCGCCATCATCATCGCCGCCGGCCTGGTGAACGCCCTCAAGCTCCAGGGCAAGGCGCTGGAGACGGCACGCATCGTATGCCTGGGCGCGGGGGCGGCGGGCATCGCTTCCATGCGCCTCCTCAAGCACCTGGGGGTGGCGCCGGAGAACCTGCTGCTGCTGGACCGCAAGGGGGTGATCCACAGCGGACGCGACGACCTCAACCGCCACAAGGCGGAGTTCGCCCTGGAGACCGGGGCCCGCACCCTGGACGACGCCCTCGACGGGGCGGACGTGTTCATCGGCGTCTCCGGACCGGACCTGCTCCAACCGCAACAACTGCGGCGCATGGCCCCGCGCCCGGTAGTTTTCGCCCTCTCCAACCCGGATCCGGAGATCCGCCCGGAGATGGCCCGGGCGGTGCGTGACGACCTCATCATGGCCACCGGTCGCAGCGACTACCCCAACCAGGTGAACAACGTTCTCGGCTTCCCCTTCATCTTCCGCGGCGCCCTGGACGTGCGCGCCCGCGCCATCAATCCGGCCATGCACCTGGCGGCGGTGCACGCCCTCGCCGAGCTGGCGCGCGAGCCAGTGCCCGAATCGGTGCTGGCGGCCTACGGGCTGGAGGAACTCGCCTTCGGCCCCGACTACATCATCCCCAAGCCCCTGGATCCCCGCCTCATGGAGCGGGTGGCGCCGGCGGTGGCCCGGGCGGCGGTGGAGTCGGGCGTGGCGCGCGCGCCCTACCCCGAGCACTACCCGAGCTAGTCTCCGTCCGCCGCCAGCAGGGCCCGCACGCGGGCGAGCCCGGCGCGCGCCAGGGGGCGTGCCTCGCCGGGCGAAGAAGGGGGCTGACGCAGCGCCCCCAAGGGCAACACCACCAGTTCCACCGGCGTCTCGCCGGCGACGAAACAGAGGGCGGGGAACCGCTCCACCCCCCGCTTACCCCACTGTAGACGCCGTTCTTCCAGGTCGAAGGGGATGGCGCGGTCGCGCAGGAACCACTCCACCGTCTCCGGAGTATCGGCGAACAAGTGCAGGGTGACTGCCTCGTGATCGGCTGCGGCACCGCTTAGGACCGGCCCCACCAGGCGCGGCTGGAAATCCGCCAGCATCTCCATGGCCGCCACGGCAGTGCGCCGCTGGCGCGCCAGACTCGCTCGCTGGGCCTCGTCCCGGAACAGGCGCTGGTGGGCGAGCACGGCCGCCTCCACGTCTTCGTGCGAGGGCAGTGGGTGATCAGCTCCCAATCCCAGGTGGCGGCGGGCCTTGCGCTTGGCGCGCTGGTAATCGTTCAGGCCCTCCTCGACAACGATGCGCGCCACCTCTTCCAGGAAGCGCTGCTGTAGACTTCGGCTGCGCCGTTGCGACATGTTCAACCTCAAAACAGTTGTTCGCTCAGGGGAGCCTCGGCAGGCTCCTCCGCAGCAGCGGGCGACTCACCTCCGGAAGCGGCGGCCAGCGGCCGGGGAGCATGTTTCTCGGGGGCATATTCGCTGCGGAAAGTCTCATAGATGGCCTTCGGAAAGTCGGCACCGGCCAACAAGCCACTGGCTGGATCTATGCGTACCGTCACCAATCCCGGCGGGCGCTGCAGGGGTTGATCGGGTACCCCTTCCAGGGCCCCGGCCATAAAGTCGATCCAGATGGGTAGGGCGGCGCGCGCCCCTGATTCACGGTCACCCAGGGGGTGGGGCTTGTCGTAACCCACCCACACGGTGGTCTCCAGGGCCGGATTGAAACCGGAGAACCAGGCGTCGCGTTGATCGTTGGTCGTACCCGTCTTGCCCGCCAGATCGTGGCGTTTGAGGACCTTCGCCCGTCGACCGGTTCCGTGCTGGATCACGTCCTGAAGAATGGAAGTCATGATGTACACGTTGCGCGGATCCAGCACTTGCGGTGCCAGGCGCGATGGCGGCGTCACCGGTTCCGGTGTGGCCGTGTCCACCGGACTGGTCGGTATCCCACCCGCCTCCGCGCACTCGGGACACACCACCGCCGGTTCCGCTTCCCACACCACGTTGCCATCCACGTCCTCGATGCGAGTGATCAGGTAGGGTTCGATGAGGTAACCGCCATTGGCGAAGACACTGTAGCCACGGGCGATGGCCAGGGGAGTGACGGTGGCGCTCCCCAGTGCCAGGGAAAGATCGCGGGGGAGGTCCTCAGGATCGAACCCGAACCGCTGGACGTAATCGATGGCATAGCGCACACCGATGCTGCGCAGCAAGCGAATGGACACCAGGTTGCGCGATTTCACCAATGCCACGCGCAAGCGCGTGGGCCCGAAGAAACGACCGCTGTAGTTTTCCGGCCGCCAAGTGTCTTCCAGGCCTGGGTCGTCGAACACCACCGGCGCATCGTTGATGAGACTGGCGGCGGTGAACCCCTTCTCCAACGCGGCGGAATAGATGAAAGGCTTGAAGTTGGAACCCGGCTGGCGCTTTCCTTGGGTGGCCCGGTTGAAGTGGCTGCTGGCGAAGTCGTAGCCCCCCACCAAGGCGACGATGGCCCCGTCCTTGGGCCGCAGAGAGACCAGCGCCCCTTGTACGCGCGGCGCCTGAGCCAAGCGCCAGCGGTGCTCGTGGCGTTGGATACGCACCACGTCGCCGGTGGCGAGGACCTGGTCGACACGCCGTGGCTCGGCTCCCCTGTGCCCCTTCTCGTCCACCGGGCGTGCCCATAACATGTCTTGTAGGCACAGATAACGGATGTTGCCTGCCTGATCCGCCACCCAGGCGCCGGTCTCGTCTACCTGGAGCACCACTGCGGCTTCCAGCTCTGGGAGGCGAGGTACAGTTTTCAAAATAGCGGGCCAGCGATCCGGGTCGGTCACCTCGAAGGGATCCACCCGCGCCTCAGGTCCGCGATAGCCGTAGCGGAATTCGTAATCGACGAGGCCCTTTCGCAGGGCCCAGTTGGCGCGTGCCTGGAGACGCGGTTCGATGGTGGTGTGCACCCGGTAGCCAGCGGTGTAGGCATCCTCGCCGTACCGCTCCACCATCCACGCACGTACCTCCTCCACTGCGTAGCCGGCGTCGACGGAGAACTGGGGAGCATGACGGCGGGCGGTGACCGGTTTAGCCAGGGCTTGCCGGTAGGTGGCGTCGTCAATGAAACCCAACTGGTGCATGCGCCGAAGGACGTAGTTGCGGCGTTCCAAGGCACGCCGCGGGTTGACCACCGGATTGTAACGCGAGGGCGCTTTCGGCAAACCGGCGAGCATGGCCAACTGGGCCACGTCCAGTTCGGCCAACGGCTTGCCGTAGTACCCCTCGGCCGCGGCGGCGAAACCATAGGCGCGGTTGCCCAGGTAGATCTTGTTGAGATAGAGGCCGAGGATTTCCTCCTTGCTCAGCTCACGCTCGATCTTGAGGGCCAGGAGGATCTCGTTGAACTTGCGCAGGAAGGTCTTTTCCCGGGAGAGGAAGAAATTGCGTGCCACCTGCATGGTGATGGTGCTACCCCCCTGGGCCTTCCGGCCTGTCACGAGGAGGGTCTTCGCCGCCCGCAGGATGCCTTGATAATCCACCCCCGGGTGTTCGAAAAAGCGGTCATCCTCGGCGGCGAGGATGGCCTTTACCATGAGAGGAGGAAATTCTTCGTAGGCCAAGGGCTGGCGACGTTTCTCGCCAAACTCACCGATGAGCGATCCGTCCGCCGCATAGATACGCAAAGGAACCTGATAGCGTACTTGCTTGAGGGTCTCGGTGGGAGGTAGCTCCGGTAAAACGAACCACCAGATCGCCATGCCCGCGGCCCCCGCGAGAAATACCCCGGCGAGTGCCGCCACCCCCAGCCATTTCAGCAATCGTCCCATGCGCACCTTCGACCCGGCTCCACCCCGCGGGGTGGGGAATTATACCCAATCCCCCGACGCAGCGCTGGCCACGACCGAGGAAGATCTTTCCTATCAACCGCAACCACCTAATCCAGAAAACGTTTTTTGAAGATTAAGTAATCGGCGAACGGCTGCCGATAGTATCCCTCGACAACTTCGGCGTAGCGAAATCGGACGATTAGACGTGTCATTCCTGCAATGGTTTAGTCGCAAGCGGTGTGGCCTCCTCGGGTTGGACATCAGCTCGTCCGCGGTGAAGTTGCTGGAGCTGAGCGAACAGAACGACCAGTTCCAGGTGGAGAGCTACGCCGTGGAACCTTTGCCTCAAGGGGCGGTGGTGGAAAAGACCATCACCGACGTGGAGTCCGTGGGCGAGGCCATCCGCCGTGCCGTGCGCCGTGCCGACACCAAGAGCCGACGGGCGGCAGTGGCGGTGGGCGGCTCCGCCGTCATCACCAAAACAATAACCATGCCGGCGGGTCTCTCCGAGGAAGACATCGAAGCCCAGATCCAACTGGAGGCGGACCAGTACATCCCCTTCCCCCTGGAAGAGGTGGCCCTGGATTTCGAGGTCCTCGGCCCGCGGGAGGACAACCCCGAACTGGTCGAGGTGCTCATCGCCGCCTGTCGCCAGGAAACGGTGGACAGCCGCGTGGGGGCGGTGGAGCTGGGGGGGCTGTGCCCGGCGGTGGTGGACGTGGAGGCCTTCGCCATGGAAAACGCCTTCGGCCTGCTCGCCGCACAACTGCCGCCGGAGGCGGTGGACCGGGCGGTGGCGGTGGTGGACGTGGGCGCCACAATCACCACCTTGCACGTGATCCACAAGTTGCGTTCCATCTACACCCGCGAACAGGTGTTCGGAGGCCGCCAGCTCACCGAGGAGATCATGCGCCGCTACGGCCTCGACTACGAGGCGGCCGGGCGCGCCAAGAAGGACGGCAGCCTGCCCGACGATTACCTCACCGAGGTCCTGGAGCCCTTCAAAGAAGCGGTGGTACAGCAGATCAACCGTGCCCTGCAATTCTATTTCTCCTCCACCTCGCGCCCCGAACCGGTCACCCATGTGGTCCTGGCCGGCGGCTGCGCCGCCATCCCCGGCCTCGACGAGCGGGTGGAGAAAGATCTCGCCACCCCCGCCTCGGTGGCCAACCCCTTCTCCGCCATGAGCATTGCCCCCAAGGTGGACACCCGCGCCCTGGCGGAGGACGCTCCGGCGATGATGATCGCCTGCGGCCTGGCCTTGAGGAGGTTCGACTGAATGGCCCGCATCAACCTCCTTCCTTGGCGCGAGGAGCTACGCCACCAACGCACCCGGCAGTTCTACGCGACCATGGCCGGCGCCGCCCTTCTCACCCTGGTGGTAATAGGCTATCTGCACCTGCGCTTGAGCGGACAGATCGAGATCCAACAGACGCGCAACGCCTTCCTCACCCAACAGATCGCCCATCTGGATTCCCAGATCGGCGAGATCCGCGACCTGGAGAAACGCAAGAAAGAGCTGCTCGCTCGCATGGCGGTGATCCAGGCCCTGCAGGCCGCCCGCCCGGTCTCCGTGCACTTGTTCGAGGAAGTGGCGCGCGCCACCCCCGACGGGGTGCAACTGCTGAAGATGGCCCAGACCGGCGATGTCCTGCGCCTGGAGGGCATCGCCGACGCCAACGCCCGCGTCTCCGCCCTCATGCGCAACCTGGACGCCTCGCCCTGGCTGTCCGATCCGCACTTGGAAGTGATCGACGCCCGCACCCGTGAATATCCCGATGCCAGTTGGTTCGCCCTGCGGGTGCAAGTGGTCGAAGGAGAAAGTGGCTGATGGATCCGCAAAAACTCAACGAACTGGACCTCAGCGAGGCCGGGAACTGGCCGCGACCGGCCAAGGCCGTGGCCATCGTCCTCGTGTGCGCGGCGGTGGCGGCCGCCGGCTACTGGTTCGACCTGCGCCACCAGATCGACACCCTCAACCAGGCACGTACGCAAGAGGCGAGCCTGAAACAGCAATTCACCATCAAACAGGCGAAGGCCGCCAACTTGAAGGTGTACAAGCGGCAGATGGCGCAGATCGAGGAGACCTTCGAGGTCATGCTGCACCAACTCCCCGGACGTACGGAGGTGGCCGATCTGCTGGTGGACATCACCCAAACGGGCCTTTCTGCCGGCCTCACCTTCGAGCTTTTCAAACCCCAGCAAGAAGCCCCCAAGACTTTCTATGCGGAATTGCCCATTCAGATCCGCGTGCGCGGCCACTACCACGAATTCGGCAAATTCATTTCCGGCATCGCCGCCCTGCCGCGCATCGTCACCGTGGACGACATCCGCATCACCCCGGTGGAGAACGATTCCGAGGGCACCCTCGTCATGGAACTCACCGCTTACACCTATCGCTATCTCGAACCGGGCGAACGGCCGCAGGAGGAAAGATCATGAAACGCCTCTGGCCGGTTTTCCTCCTGCTCGTCCTGGGTGGCTGCGAACGCGCCGACCTCTCCGATCT
This sequence comes from Gammaproteobacteria bacterium, assembly GCA_015491615.1. Classification (GTDB taxonomy): domain Bacteria; phylum Pseudomonadota; class Gammaproteobacteria; order S012-40; family S012-40; genus S140-43. The sequence goes on along the minus strand of WFVN01000124.1, from coordinate 5,739 downwards.
GGAACGCTTCGTCATCGAGACCAAGGCGCAGAGCAAAGGTAAGGTGGAACCCCTACCCGAGATCCCCCCGCCGCCGGTGTATCACTACCAGGCGAGCGGCCTGCGCGACCCCTTCCAGCCGCACCACGCCCGTCTCCAGTCCCTTCGCCCGCAAAGCGACAATGGTGACAGCGGTGTCCATCCCGACCTGAACCGCCTGCCCGAACCTCTCGAAAACTATCCTTTGGACTCCCTCACCATGGTCGGGGTATTGCGCAACGGCGGTGAAACCTGGGCGGTGATCCGCGCCCCCGACAACATCCTTTACCGGGTCCGGGTGGGCAATCACCTGGGGCAAGACCACGGGCGCATCATCGCCATCACCGACACCGAAGTGAAGATCGTCGAAATTGTCCCTGACGGCTCCGGCGGCTGGATGAAACGACACAACTCATTGAATCTAGAAGGATAGCTCGGAGAGACCCATGGTTTCCCCCACACTCATCGAACGACATGCGCGGCGCTGTCTGGTGGCCCTCCTCATGAGCCTGGTCGCCCACACCGCCTTCGCCCAACCCCCCGTCCTGCGGGACGTCCGCCTGCAAGCACTCCCCGGCGAACGGGTGGCCATCCATCTGCGTGCCGACGGCGGCCTGCCCGCCCCGATCAACTTCGTCGTCAACGACCCACCGCGGGTGGTGGTGGACCTGCGCGGCGTGGAGAGCGCCCTCGAATGGCGCCGTCAACGCGTCGACCAGGGCCTGGTGCGCACCCTCTCCGTGGTCGGTGCCCGTGACCGCGTGCGGATGGTGGCCGAACTCGACCAACCCGCACGCCTGGAAACGCGCGCCACCGCCGACGGTCTCGTCCTCACCCTCACACCGGTAGCGGCGCACGCGAGCGAACCAGCCGCCGTGGCCCGGCGCATCGAAGCGGTGGACTTCCGTCGCGGCGAGAACGGCGAAGGTCGCATCATCGTCACCTTGAGCGACGCCTCCCTGGCCGCCGACATCCGCAGCGAGGGCGGCAAGATCATCGCCCGTTTCGCCGGGACCGAACTGGTCGACGCCGACCAACGCTTGGACGTCACCGACTTCGGCACCCCGGTGCGCCACATCGACCTCAAACAACAGGGGGACGAGGCACGCATCGAGATCGCCGCCGGGGGCCGCTACGAACATCTCGCCTATCAATCAGGCGCCACTCTCACCATCGACGTCAAACCGGTAAGCGAGGAAGAACAACTCAAAGCCCTCGAGCAAAAGGTGTACAGCGGCGAGAAATTGTCCCTCAATTTCCAAAACATCGACACCCGTGCCGTCCTCCAATTGCTGGCCGACTTCACCGGCCTCAATATCGTCGTCTCCGATTCCGTGCAGGGCAACATCACCCTGCGCCTGAAGAACGTTCCCTGGGATCAGGCCCTCGACATCATCCTGCGCACCAAGGGCCTGGCCATGCGCCAGAACGGCAACATCATCCTCATCGCCCCAGCCGAGGAGATCGCCAAGCGCGAGCACCTGGAGCTGCAAGCGCGCAAGCAGATCACCGAACTGGAGCCCCTGCACTCCGAACTCATCCAAATCAACTACGCCAAGGCCCGGGAACTGGCCGACCTGCTCAAGTCGGAGCAGAGCTCCCTCCTTTCCGAACGCGGCGACGTGAGCGTGGACGAACGCACCAACACCCTTCTGGTACGGGAGACCGCCGCCCGCCTGGAGGAGATCCGCGCCCTCATCAAAAAGTTGGACGTGCCCATCCGCCAGGTGCTCATCGAATCGCGCATCGTCATCGCCAACGACGACTTCGCCCGTGACTTGGGGGCTCGCCTGGGCATCACCGCCGTCAAGCAAGCCGGCTCCACCACCATCGCCACCTCCGGCACCATCCAGGGCCCGGACGGCATCTCTGCCGGCACCAACGACCTCCTCGCCGGCGCCGCCGTCACCGAAGTCAACGCCATGAATCGCGATGACAACGGCCAACCCCAGCGCCTCAACATCAACCTGCCCGTGCCCGGCAACAACGCCGGCCGCTTTTCCCTCGGCATCCTCCGCTCCAACGCCTTGTTGGACCTGGAGCTCTCCGCCCTGCAGACCGAGGGCCGCGGCGAAATCCTCTCCACCCCGCGCCTGATCACCTCCAACCAGAAAAAAGCGATCATCGAACAGGGTACCGAGATTCCCTACCAGCAGGCCGCTTCCTCGGGCGCCACCGCCGTTGCCTTCAAGAAGGCCGTTCTGAGCCTCGCCGTCACCCCCCAGATCACCCCCGACGACCGCATCATCCTCGACCTCAACGTCAAGAACGACTCGGTGGGCAAGGAATACCAAGGCGTACCCAGCATCGACACCAAAGAAATCAGCACCCAGGTCCTGGTGAACAACGGCGAGACCGTCGTCCTGGGCGGCATCTACCAGCACATCAACCGCCACGAGGCAAGCAAGATCCCATTCTTCGGCGACCTGCCCCTCATCGGCGCCCTGTTCCGCTCCCGCACGCAGGTGAACAACAAGAACGAGCTGCTCATCTTCGTCACCCCGAAGATCATCAGCGGCCAAGGTGGACTCGCCGCAAGCCCTTGAGTCCTGCTACCCTGGGGACATGAACGACAGGCCCCGACGTATCTTCCTCATCGGCCCCATGGGCGCGGGCAAGACCACCCTCGGCCAACAGCTCGCCCGCGCCCTGGGGTTGCGCTTCCTGGACAGCGACCGTGTCCTGGAGGAACGCACCGGCGCCACCATCCCCCTCATCTTCGAACTGGAAGGGGAAGAAGGATTTCGCCGCCGCGAGGCGCGTCTCATCGACGAACTCACGCGCGAGGACGATGTCGTCCTCGCCACCGGCGGCGGCGCCGTGCTGCGCGAGGAAAACCGCCGTGCCCTGCGCGATCGCGGCCTGGTCATCTACCTCCACGCCCCCCTGGAGCGTCTCCTGGAGCGCACCCGCCGCGACCGCAACCGCCCCCTGCTGCAGACGGACGACCCCGCCGCCCGCCTGCGCGAGATCCTGCGCGAACGCGAACCCCTGTACCAGGAGACCGCCCACATCACCGTCGAGACCAAGGGCCACCCCCGTCACACCCTCAACGACCTGGTGGCGCGCCTGCGCGCGGACGCCCCGGACGGGGCCGATCGCTGACCGGCCGGCGCCTCGAGAAAAGGTCCGGATGACCTTCGTCAACAACTTGCTAAAATCCACCACCACATCCGGAAAACGACCATGGACACCGTCACCGTCGAACTGGGCCAGCGCAGCTACCCCATCCACATCGGCCCCGGCCTGCTGGGCCGGCGGGGCCTCCTCGAACCCCATCTGCGCGGTCGCCAGGTGCTCATCGTCACCGACACCAACGTCGCCCCCCTCTACCTGGACGTGGCGCGCGCCATGCTCCCTGACTTCGAGGTGGCCGAAGTGGTCCTCCCCGAAGGGGAGCGGCACAAGACCCTGGAGACGGTGAACCGCATCTACGACGTCCTCCTGCAACGGCGCTTCGACCGCCGCTGCACCCTCGTCGCCCTCGGCGGCGGCGTGGTGGGCGACATGACCGGCTTCGCCGCCGCCACCTACCAGCGCGGCGTGGACTTCATCCAGATCCCCACCACCCTCCTGGCGCAGGTGGACTCCTCCGTGGGCGGCAAGACCGGCGTCAATCACCCCCTGGGCAAGAACATGATCGGCGCCTTCCACCAGCCGCGGGCGGTCATCGCCGACACCGACACCCTCAACACCCTCGACGACCGCCAGCTCTCCGCCGGTCTCGCCGAGGTCATCAAATACGGCCTCATCCGCGACCCGGACTTCTTCGCCTGGCAGGAGGAACACATCCAGGCCCTCCTGAACCGCGACCCCGAGGCCCTCACCCACGCCATCCGCCGCTCCTGCGAGGACAAGGCCGAAATCGTCGCCGAAGACGAACGGGAAACCGGCGTGCGCGCCCTCCTCAACCTCGGCCACACCTTCGGCCACGCCATCGAGACCGCCACCGGCTACAGCCAATGGCTGCATGGCGAAGCGGTGGGCACCGGCATGCTCATCGCCGCCGACCTCTCCACCCGCCTGGGCTGGCTCGCGCGCGAGGACTACCACCGCATCGAGACCCTCATCATCGAAGCGGGCCTGCCCACCCGCGCCCCCGCCGACCTGGACCCGGACACCTTCTTCACCCTCATGGCGCGGGACAAAAAGGTCCAGGACGGCGTCATCCGCCTGATCCTCCTCAAGGCCATCGGCCAGGCGGTGATCAGCGACGACTACGACCCCGCCCTCCTGCGCGAGACCCTCGAGGCCCACCACGCCCTGCCCGCGCCGCCCACCGGGCTCGGCCTATGACCGACCTCGCCCCCTACGCCTGCAGCGACGCCAACTCCCGCGGCCGGCGCCACCCCGAGCCGCCCCCGCCCTACCGCAGCGAATACCAGCGCGACCGCGACCGCATCGTCCACAGCACCGCCTTCCGGCGCCTGGAATACAAGACCCAGGTGTTCGTCAACCACGAGGGCGACCTCTTCCGCACCCGCCTCACCCACTCCCTGGAAGTGGCCCAGATCGGCCGCGCCGTGGCCCGCGCCCTGCGCCTCAACGAAGACCTCACCGAGGCCATCGCCCTCGCCCACGACCTGGGCCACACCCCCTTCGGCCACGCCGGTCAGGACGCCCTCAACGCCTGCATGGCCGAATACGGCGGCTTCGAGCACAACCTCCAATCCCTGCGGGTAGTGGACGAGCTGGAGGAAAAATACGCCGACTTCCCCGGCCTCAACCTCACCTTCGAGACGCGCGAAGGCATCCTCAAGCACTGCTCCCCGCGCCGCGCCGAGACCCTGGGGGAGGTGGGCCGGCGCTTCCTCGACCGCACCCAGCCCAGCCTCGAGGCGCAACTGGCCAACCTCGCCGACGAGATCGCCTACAACAACCACGACGTGGACGACGGCCTGCGCGCCGGCCTCCTCACCATCGACGGCCTGCGTGAGGTACCCCTGTTCCGCGAGCAGCACGACGCCGTCCATGCCGCCTACCCCCACCTCGCCCCCCGGCGCACCATCCACGAAGTGGTGCGGCGCATGATCAATCGCCTGGTCACCGACCTCATCGAGACCTCCCGCGCGCGCCTGGAGGTCGCCGCCCCCGAGAGCGTGGACGACGTGCGCCGCTGGCCCGAGCCGCTCATGGGCTTCTCCAGCGAAATGGCCGAACTCAACCAGACCCTCAAGACCTACCTGCGCCGTCACCTCTACCGCCATTACCGGGTGCACCGCATGGCCACCAAATCGCGACACATGGTCACCCGCCTGTTCGAGGCCTTTTTCGACGACCCGCGCCTTTTGCCGCCGGAACACCACGACCGCGCCGTGCGCCTGGAGCGGGAAGAGGGCCAGGCCGGGCGCGCGCGCGCCGTCACCGACTACATCGCCGGCATGACCGACCGCTACGCCATCGCCGAATACCAACGCCTGTTCGACCCCCGGGAACTCACCTGAACCATGCGCGTGTACATGCAGACGCCCCCCCAGCCCGACGCCCCGCCCCGCTTCTACCAACTGGTCCTCACCCGTGACCTCCTGGGCGGCTGGAGCCTGGTGCGCGAATGGGGCCAGGTGGGCTCGCCGGGGCGCGTCAAGCGTGAACGTTTCACCGACTACGAACGCGCCGCCGAGACCCTGGAGCGCCTGCGCGAGGCACAGCTCAAGCGCGGCTACCGTACCGTCTTCGTGGAAGGGGACAGCGGCCCGCCATGAGTGCCCTCCCCTCCCGCCT
>WFVN01000123.1 GCA_015491615.1 Gammaproteobacteria bacterium | reverse complement strand
CAAGGGCGTCATCTCCACCATCGTCCCGGTGGAGGACATGCCCTTCATGGCCGACGGCACCCCCGTGGACATTGTTCTCAACCCCCTGGGCGTGCCTTCGCGCATGAACGTCGGTCAGGTGCTGGAGACGCACCTGGGCTGGGCCGCCAAGGGCCTCGGCCAGCGTATCGGCGAGATGCTGGAGGCGAAGGCCAAGGTGGAAGAACTGCGCGGTTTTCTGCAGGAGATCTACAACAAGGGCGGCAACCCCCAGTCTCTGGACGAGCTGACCGACGAGGAGATCCTGGAGCTGGCGCAGAACCTGCGCCACGGTGTGCCCATCGCCACCCCCGTGTTCGGTGGCGCCACTGAAGAAGAAGTCAAGGAGCTGCTGCGCCTGGCTGGGCTGCCCGAGTCGGGTCAGACCATTCTCTTCGACGGGCGCACCGGCGATCCCTTCGACCGTCCGGTGACGGTGGGCTACATGTACATGCTGAAGCTCAACCACCTGGTGGCGGACAAGGTTCATGCCCGCTCCACCGGCCCCTACAGCCTGGTCACCCAGCAGCCCCTGGGTGGCAAGGCCCAGTTCGGCGGCCAGCGCTTCGGTGAGATGGAGGTGTGGGCGCTGGAGGCCTACGGCGCCGCCTACACCCTGCAGGAGATGCTCACCGTCAAATCGGACGACGTGCAGGGCCGGACCAAGATGTACAAGAACATCGTGGACGGCAATCACAAGATGGAGGCCGGCATCCCCGAGTCCTTCAACGTCCTGCTCAAGGAGATCCGGGCCCTGGCCATCGACATCGAGCTGGAGCAGTTCTGAACACCGCGCCTAGCGCATGCAGCCTTAGACGAGGAGGCACACGTTGAAAGATTTATTGAACATCCTCAAACAGGGTCAGCCGGAAGAATTCGACGCCATCCGCATCGGCCTGGCCTCGCCGGAGAAGATCCGCTCTTGGTCCTACGGCGAGGTGAAGAAGCCGGAGACCATCAACTACCGCACCTTCAAGCCGGAGCGCGACGGTCTGTTCTGCGCCAAGATCTTCGGCCCGGTGAAGGACTACGAATGCCTGTGCGGTAAGTACAAGCGCCTTAAGCACCGCGGGGTGATCTGCGAGAAGTGCGGCGTCGAGGTGACCCTGGCCAAGGTGCGCCGCGAGCGCATGGGACACATCGAGCTGGCCAGCCCGGTGGCTCACATCTGGTTCCTCAAATCCCTGCCTTCGCGCATGGGCCTGCTGCTGGACATGACCCTGCGCGACATCGAGCGGGTACTTTACTTCGAGGCCTTCGTGGTCATCGAGCCGGGCATGACCGACCTGGAGCGGGGCCAGCTCCTCACCGACGACCAGTACCTGGAGGCCATCGAGCAGTGGGGTGACGAGTTCGACGCGCGCATGGGCGCCGAGGCCATCCGCGAGTTGCTCAAGTCCCTGGACCTCAAGGAAGAAGCGGCCAAGATCCGCGAGGAGATGGATCAGACCGGGTCCGAGACCAAGCTCAAGAAGCTGGCCAAGCGCCTGAAGTTGGTGGAGGCCCTGCTGGAGTCGGGCAACCGCCCCGAGTGGATGGTGCTCACCGTGCTGCCGGTGCTGCCGCCCGAGCTGCGCCCCCTGGTGCCCCTGGACGGCGGCCGCTTCGCCACTTCCGACCTCAACGACCTGTACCGCCGGGTCATCAACCGCAACAACCGCCTCAAGCGCCTGCTGGATCTCAACGCGCCGGACATCATCGTGCGCAACGAGAAACGCATGCTCCAAGAGGCGGTGGACGCCCTCCTGGACAACGGTCGCCGCGGTCGCGCCATCACCGGCACCAACAAGCGCCCGCTCAAGTCCCTGGCCGACATGATCAAGGGTAAGCAGGGTCGCTTCCGCCAGAACCTGCTGGGCAAGCGCGTGGACTACTCCGGCCGTTCGGTCATCGTCGTGGGCCCGACCCTCAAGCTGCACCAGTGCGGCCTGCCCAAGACCATGGCCTTGGAGTTGTTCAAGCCCTTCATCTTTTCCAAGCTGGAGCGCCGCGGTCTGGCCTCCACCATCAAAGCGGCGAAGAAGATGGTGGAGCGTCAGGAGCCGGTGGTGTGGGACATCCTTGAGGAGGTGATCCGCGAGCATCCGGTCCTCCTGAACCGCGCCCCGACTCTGCACCGCCTGGGCATCCAGGCCTTCGAGCCGGTCCTCATCGAGGGCAAGGCCATTCAGTTGCACCCGTTGGTGTGCGCCGCCTACAACGCCGACTTCGACGGCGACCAAATGGCCGTCCACGTGCCCCTGTCCCTGGAGGCGCAGTTGGAGGCGCGGGCGTTGATGATGTCCACCAACAACGTCCTCTCGCCGGCCAACGGCGAGCCCATCATCGTGCCTTCCCAGGACGTGGTGCTGGGCCTGTACTACATGACCCGCGAGCGTATCAACGCCAAGGGCGAGGGCATGGTCTTCGCCGACGTCACCGAAGTGCGCCGTGCCTACGACAACGGCCATGTGGAGCTGCACTCCAAGGTCAAGGTGCGCATCGAGGAGACGCGCATCGACGAGGCGGGTAACGAGGAGGCGGTGCGCCGCCTGGTGGATACCACCGTGGGCCGCGCCCTGCTCATGGAGATCGCCCCCAAGGGCCTCTCCTTCGACCTGTTCAATCGGGTCCTGTCCAAGAAGGCCATCTCCAGCCTCATCAACGCTTGCTACCGCAACCTGGGCCTGAAGGCCACCGTCATCTTCGCAGACAAGCTCATGTACACCGGCTTCGCCATGGCCGCCCGCTCGGGCGTCTCCTTCGGCGTGGACGACATGGTCATCCCCGAGGAGAAGACGGAGATCCTCGCCCGCGCCGAGGAAGAGGTGAAGGAGATCGAGGACCAATACAACTCCGGCCTGGTGACCAACGGCGAGCGCTACAACAAGGTCATCGACATCTGGTCGCACACCAACGACCAAGTGGCCAAGGCCATGATGGAGCGCCTGGGCAAGGAGGTGGTGAAGGACAAGGACGGCAACGAGGTGGTGCAGGAGTCCTTCAACTCCATCTACATGATGGCCGACTCCGGTGCCCGTGGTTCCGCCGCCCAGATCCGCCAGTTGGCGGGCATGCGTGGCCTCATGGCCAAGCCCGACGGCTCCATCATCGAGACGCCCATCCAGGCCAACTTCCGCGAAGGCCTGACGGTGCTGCAGTACTTCATCTCCACCCACGGCGCCCGTAAGGGCCTGGCGGACACCGCCCTGAAGACCGCCAACTCCGGCTACCTCACCCGCCGTCTGGTGGACGTGGCCCAGGACCTGGTGGTCACCGAGGAGGACTGCGGCACCTCCCGCGGCATCCTCAAGGAGTCCCTCATCGAAGGGGGCGATGCGGTGGAGCCCCTGGGCGAGCGCGTCCTCGGTCGCGTCCTGGCCGAGGACGCCAAGGACCCGGCCACCGGCGAAGTGGTGATTCCCGCCAACACCCTTCTCGACGAGCACCTGGTGGAGGTGCTGGAGCGGCACTCCATCGACGAAGTTGTGATCCGTTCGCCCATCACCTGCGAGACGCGCTACGGTGTCTGTGCCATGTGCTACGGGCGCGATCTGGCCCGTGGCCACAAGGTCAACATCGGCGAAGCGGTGGGGGTGGTGGCCGCCCAGTCCATCGGCGAGCCGGGTACCCAGCTCACCATGCGCACCTTCCATATTGGCGGTGCCGCCTCCCGGGCCGCGGCTGCCTCCAGCGTGGAGGTGAAAACCACCGGCAAGATCCGCCTGCACAACCTGAAGGTGGTACAGCACGCCGATGGCCACTTCGTCGCCGTCTCCCGTTCCGGCGAGATCGGCGTGGTGGACGAGCACGGGCGCGAGCGCGAGCGCTACAAGGTCCCCTACGGCGCCGTCATCACCGTGCAGGACGGTGACCCGGTGAAGGCCGGGCAGATCGTCGCCAACTGGGACCCCCACACCCACCCGGTGATCACCGAGATGGCCGGGCGTGTCAAGCTGGTGGACTTCGTGGAAGGGGTCAACGTCCAGCGCCAGGTGGACGAGCTTACCGGTCTCACCTCCTGGGTGGTTACCGAGTCCAAGCATCGCGGTGCCGGCACCAAGGACCTGCGCCCGGTGGTCATGCTGGTGGACGAGGAGGGTGAGCAGCTCAACTTCCAGGGCACCGACATCCCGGTGATGTACTACCTGCCCGCTGGCGCGGTGGTGAACGTCAACGACGGCGACGTGGTGGGCATCGGCGACGTCATCGCCCGTATCCCCCAGGAGACCTCCAAGACCCGCGACATCACCGGCGGTCTGCCGCGCGTGGCCGATCTCTTCGAGGCGCGCAAACCCAAGGAGCCGGCCATCCTGGCGGAGATTTCCGGCACCGTCTCCTTCGGCAAGGAGACCAAGGACAAGCAGCGCCTCATCATCAACGGACCCGATGGCGAGGTGTACGAGGAACTCATTCCCAAGTGGCGGCACATCACCGTCTTCGAGGGCGAGCATGTGGAGAAGGGCGAGGTCATTTGCGATGGCGAGCCCAATCCCCACGACATCCTCCGCCTGCTAGGGGTCAACGAGCTGGCCCGCTACGTGGTCAACGAGGTGCAGGACGTCTATCGCCTGCAAGGGGTGAGGATCAACGACAAGCACATCGAGGTCATCGTCCGTCAGATGCTGCGTAAGGTGGAAGTGGTCAACCCCGGCGATACCAAGCTGCTCGCCGGGGAGCAGATCGAGCGTGCGCGCCTGGAGGAGATCAACGAAAAGGTGCAGCGGGAAGGGGGCATGCCGGCCACCTACCAGCCCTTGCTGCTGGGGATCACCAAGGCCTCCCTGGCCACCGAGTCGTTCATCTCCGCCGCCTCCTTCCAGGAGACCACCCGCGTCCTCACCGAGGCCGCGGTATCCGGCAAGGTGGACGAACTGCGCGGCCTCAAGGAGAACGTCATCGTCGGTCGTCTCATCCCCGCCGGCACCGGCCTCGCCTACCACGAGGAGCGTCGCCGCCGTCGTCTCATGGAGAGCGGGGCCGACGAGGAAGCGGCCAAGGAAGAGGCCCGCCGCCGCGCCGAGGAGGCCTTCGGTTCGGTCTGAAGAAAGGCGCCGCAGGCCAGGGATGGCGCGCCTTGACACACCAGGGTGTCGTGGATAGAATCACGCGCCTTGGTTTACACGGACACACCGGGACAGGCAGGAGGACTCCTGCCTGTTCTTTGTTATAAATCCGGAGCTTAGGAAGAATGGCGACTATTAACCAGTTGGTCCGCAAGCCGCGCAAGCGGAAGGTGGAAAAGAGTAAGGTGCCGGCCCTCGAGGCCTGCCCGCAGAAGCGCGGTGTCTGCACTCGCGTCTACACCACCACCCCCAAGAAGCCCAACTCGGCGCTTCGCAAGGTGGCGCGTGTGCGTCTGACCAACGGCTACGAAGTGACCAGTTACATCGGCGGCGAAGGCCACAACCTCCAGGAACACTCGGTGGTGCTCATCCGTGGGGGGCGCGTGAAGGATCTTCCGGGGGTGCGCTATCACATCGTTCGCGGCTGCCTGGACGCCTCCGGCGTGCAGGACCGTCGCCAAGGCCGGTCCAAGTACGGCGCCAAGCGTCCCAAGTCCTAAGCAGACAGATTCAGGTGATAGACGATGCCTAGAAGAAGAGTGGTAGCGAAGCGCCCGGTGATGCCGGACCCCAAGCATGGGAGCCGTCAGGTGGGGCGTTTCATCAATATGGTCATGCGCGACGGCAAGAAGTCCGTCGCCGAGAAGATCGTCTATGGCGCGTTGGATCTGGTTGCCGCCAAGGGTAAGGGCGATCCCTTGGAAGTCTTCGATCGGGCTCTCTCCAACGTCCAACCCATGGTGGAGGTGAAGTCCCGCCGTGTGGGTGGTGCCACCTATCAGGTGCCGGTGGAGGTGCGTCCCGACCGCAGCATCGCCCTGGCCATGCGCTGGCTGGTGGAGGCGGCACGCAAGCGCCCCGAGAAGACCATGGGGCAGCGTCTCGCCGGCGAAATCCTGGAGGCGGCCGAAAACCGTGGCGCCGCCGTGAAGAAGAAGGAAGACACCCATCGCATGGCCGAGGCCAACAAGGCTTTCGCGCACTACCGCTGGTAAAACGAGTTTCGGAGCAGGACAGTGGCACGCAAAACCCCCATCGAGCGCTATCGCAACATCGGCATCATGGCCCACATCGATGCCGGCAAGACCACGACGACCGAGCGTGTGCTCTTCTACACCGGCATGTCGCACAAGATCGGCGAGGTCCACGATGGCGCCGCGACCATGGACTGGATGGAGCAGGAGCAGGAGCGTGGCATCACCATCACCTCCGCCGCCACCACCTGCTTCTGGTCGGGAATGGATCGCCAGTATCCCGAGCACCGTATCAACATCATCGACACCCCGGGGCACGTGGACTTCACCATCGAGGTGGAGCGCTCTCTGCGCGTGCTCGACGGTGCCGTGGCCGTGTTCTGCGCCGTGGGTGGGGTGGAACCGCAGTCGGAAACAGTGTGGCGCCAGGCCAACAAGTACGGCGTGCCCCGTATCGCTTTTGTCAACAAGATGGATCGGGCCGGCGCCAACTTCCTGCGCGTGGTGGAGCAGATTCGCGAGCGCCTGGGTGGCAACCCAGTGCCCGTGCAGCTCCCCATCGGCGCCGAGGACGACTTCGCCGGCGTAGTCGATCTGGTGGGCATGCGGGCCATCTATTGGAATGAGGCCGATCGCGGCATGACCTACAAGGCCGAGCCCATCCCTGACGACATGGCCGACGCCGCCCAGGAGTGGCGTGAGAAGCTCGTCGAGGCCGCCGCGGAGGCCGACGAGGGGCTCATGGAGAAGTATCTCGAGGGCGGCGAGCTGACCGAGGACGAGATCCGTCGCGGTATCCGCACCCGTACCCTGGCCGGTGAAGTAGTGCCTTGCCTGTGCGGTTCCGCCTTCAAGAACAAGGGCGTGCAGGCGGTGCTGGATGCCGTCATCGACTATCTGCCTAGCCCGGTGGACGTGCCCTCCATCAAAGGGACCCTCGACGACGAGAATCACACCCCGGTGGAGCGTCACTCCTCCGACGACGAGCCTTTCGCCGCCTTGGCCTTCAAGATCGCCACCGACCCGTTCGTGGGGACCCTGACCTTCTTCCGGGTGTATTCGGGCGTGCTCACCTCCGGCGATACCATCTACAACTCCACCAAGGGTAAGCGCGAGCGCGTCGGTCGTCTGGTGCAGATGCACGCCAATCACCGCGACGAGATCAAGGAAGTGCGCGCCGGCGACATCGCCGCCGCCGTGGGTCTGAAGGATGTCACCACCGGCGACACCCTGTGTGATCCCCAGAACGTGGTCATCCTGGAGCGCATGGAGTTCCCCGAGCCGGTCATCTCCGTGGCCATCGAGCCCAAGACCAAGGGGGATCAGGAAAAGATGGGGCTGGCCCTGTCCAAGCTGGCCCAGGAAGACCCCTCCTTCCGGGTGCACACCGACGAGGAGTCCGGCCAGACCATCATCTCCGGCATGGGCGAGCTGCACCTGGAGATCATCGTCGATCGCCTGCGTCGCGAATTCAAGGTGGAGGCCAACGTGGGCGCCCCGCAGGTGGCCTACCGCGAGACCATCCGCAAGACGGTGGAACAGGAAGGCAAGTTCGTCCGCCAGACCGGTGGCCGCGGTCAGTATGGCCACGTCGTCATCCGCATCGAGCCCCTGGAACAAGGTGGCGGTTACGAATTCGAGAACGCCATCGTCGGCGGAGTCATCCCCAAGGAGTACATCCCGGCGGTGGACAAGGGAATCCAGGAGCAGGCGGAGAACGGCGTCCTCGCCGGCTATCCGGTGGTGGACTTCAAGGTCACCCTCTTCGACGGTTCCTACCACGATGTGGACTCCTCGGAGATGGCCTTCAAGATCGCCGGTTCCATGGCCTTCAAGGAAGGGGCCCTGAAGGCGGATCCCGTTCTTCTGGAGCCCATCATGAAGGTGGAGGTCCTCACCCCCGAGGAATACATGGGTGACGTGATGGGTGACCTGAACCGCCGACGCGGCATCGTCCAGGGGATGGAAGACGTACCCACCGGCAAGCAGATCCGTGCCGAGGTGCCCTTGGCGGAGATGTTCGGTTATGCCACCGACTTGCGATCCATGACCCAGGGGCGTGCCACCTACTCCATGGAGTTCGCAAAATACGCTGAGACGCCGGCCAGCGTGGCTGAAGCGGTCATCAAGAAGGCCTCCTGATCTCTCAGACAACAACGATTCATTTTCGAGGTAAAGCAAGGTGTCCAAGGAAAAATTCGAGCGTACGAAGCCGCACGTGAACGTGGGGACGATTGGTCACGTGGACCATGGCAAGACGACGTTGACGGCGGCGCTGACGAAGGTGTCGGCGGAGAAGTTTGGTGGTGCCGAGGTGAAGGGGTACGACCAGATTGACAGTGCGCCGGAGGAGCGTGCGCGCGGTATCACCATTGCGACGGCGCACGTGGAATACGAGACGGACAAGCGTCACTACGCGCACGTGGACTGCCCGGGGCACGCTGACTATGTGAAGAACATGATCACGGGTGCGGCGCAGATGGACGGAGCGATTTTGGTGGTGTCGGCGGCGGACGGTCCGATGCCGCAGACGCGCGAGCACATTTTGCTGGCCCGTCAGGTGGGTGTGCCGTACATCGTGGTCTTTCTGAACAAGGCGGACATGGTGGACGACGAGGAGCTGCTGGAGCTGGTGGAGATGGAAGTGCGCGAGCTGCTCTCCAGCTACGAGTTTCCGGGTGACGACGTGCCGGTGGTGATTGGTTCGGCGCTGAAGGCGCTGGAGGGTGACGGATCGGACATTGGTGTGCCTGCGGTGCTGAAACTGATGGAAGCGATGGACGAGTACATCCCGGTGCCGGAGCGTCCCATCGACCAGCCGTTCCTGATGCCCATCGAAGACGTGTTCTCCATTTCCGGCCGCGGCACGGTGGTGACGGGCCGAATCGAGCGCGGCGTGGTGAAGGTGGGTGACGAAGTGGAGATCGTGGGACTTCGCCCGACCACCAAGACCACGGTGACCGGTGTGGAGATGTTCCGCAAGCTGCTGGACCAGGGTCAAGCGGGCGACAACGTGGGCGTGTTGTTGCGCGGCACCAAGCGTGACGAAGTGGAGCGCGGTCAGGTGTTGGCGCAGCCTGGGACGATCACCCCGCACACGCGTTTTGAGGCGGAGGTGTACGTGCTGTCGAAGGAGGAGGGTGGTCGTCACACGCCGTTCTTCAACGGCTATCGTCCGCAGTTTTATTTTCGTACCACGGACGTGACGGGCGCGGTGGAGCTGCCCGAGGGCGTGGAGATGGTGATGCCCGGGGACAACGTGGCGATGACGGTGTCGCTGATTGCGCCGATCGCCATGGAGGAAGGTCTGCGCTTCGCCATCCGCGAGGGCGGTCGCACCGTGGGTGCGGGCGTGGTCAGCAAAATCATCGAGTGATCGGG
>WFVN01000122.1 GCA_015491615.1 Gammaproteobacteria bacterium | reverse complement strand
CCCTCTACCGGGCCCTGGTGGATGGCGATGGCGCCCTCTACCTGAGCGACGCCGAGGGAGCGGTGTTGCGCATCGACCCCCACAGCGGCGCCACCCTGTGGCGCCAGGCGGCCCTCCCCGCTCCCGCCACCGGCGCCCCGGCGCGCGTGGGCGGGCGCCTTTTGGTGGCCACCCGCGACGGCGCCCTGGTGGCCCTGGACCCCGAGGACGGCCGCCTCCTGGCGCACATCGACCACCGGACCATGGTCCTGGGGGTGAACGCCTACCTGGCCGACCCCGGCCACTGGGAGTCGGACGACGACATCGACCTGCCCCGCCTGTTTCGCCACGAGACGGCACCGGCGGGCCTGCCGTTGGTCAAAGACGGCATGGTGTTTCAGCTCTTCCAGGACGGCCTGTTCGCCGCCTTCCGCCCATGATCCCGATCATCGCCCTGGTGGGGCGCCCCAACGTGGGCAAGTCCACCCTGTTCAACCGCCTCACCCGTTCCCGCGACGCCCTCGTGGCGGACGCTCCCGGGCTCACCCGCGATCGCCGCTACGGGCGCGGCGCCCATCACGGTCGTCCCTTCATGGTCATCGACACCGGCGGTGTCAGCGGCGAGGCCGAGGGCCTGGACCAGCGCATCACCGAACAGGCGTTGAAGGCGGTGGACGAGGCGGACGTGGTCTTTTTCCTGGTGGACGCCCGTGGCGGCCTCACCGCCGGCGACGAGGCCATCGCCGAGACCCTGCGCGGACGCGGCAAGCGGGTGGTGCTGGTGGTGAACAAGGCCGAGGGCCTGGAGCCGCAACTGGCGACGGCCGAATTCCATGCCCTCGGGCTGGGCGAGCCGCACCCCGTCTCCGCCGAGCACGGCCAGGGGGTGGGCGCCCTTCTGGAGACGGCCCTGGCCCCCTTCCCCGAACCCGAAGAGGCGCCGGACGAGGCCGAGCGCGGCCCGGTGGTGGCGGTGGTGGGCCGTCCCAACGTGGGCAAGTCCACCCTCATCAACCGCCTGGTGGGGGAGGAGCGGGTGGTGGCCTTCGACCGCCCGGGCACTACCCGCGACGCCATCGACGTGCCCTTCCAGTGGGAGGGCAAGGACTACACCCTGGTGGACACCGCCGGCGTGCGGCGTCGCTCGCGCGTCGACGAGGCGGTGGAGAAGTTCAGCATCGTCAAGACCCTGCAGGCCATCGACCGGGCCAACGTGGTGGTCCTGGTGATCGACGCCCGCGAGGGGCTGGTGGACCAGGACCTGCACCTGTTGGGCTACATCCTCGACGCCGGCCGCGCCCTGGTCATCGCCATCAACAAATGGGACGGCCTGGACCCGGACCACAAGGCGCGCGTCAAGGCCGACGTGCAGCGGCGCCTGGGCTTCGCCGAGTTCGCCGAGGTCCTCTACCTCTCCGCCCTGCACGGCACCGGCGTCGGCCACCTCATGGAAGTGGTGGACGAGGCCTTCGCCTCCGCCGTGGCCCGCTTCCCCACCCCCCGCCTCACCCGCCTCCTGGAAGACGCGGTGAGCGTCCATCCCCCACCCCTGGTGCGCGGTCGGCGCATCAAACTGCGCTATGCCCACCAGGGCGGCGCCAACCCGCCCCTCATCGTCATCCACGGCAATCAGGTGGAACGGGTGCCCGCCGCTTACCGGCGCTACCTGGCCAACACCTTCCGCAAGCACCTGGGCCTCACCGGCACCCCCCTGCGCATCGAGTTCAAGGGCGGCGAGAACCCCTACGCCGGACGGCGCAACCGCCTCAGCGAGCGGCAGATCCGCAAGCGCAAACGCCTGCTGCGCCACGTCAAGAAACAAAAACGGCGTTGAAGGCGCTCTTGCCAGAGGGGGCCCTCACTCGGCGAGCAGTTTCTCGACGAACTTTTCCAGCTTCGGCGTATCCTGCTTCCGGAAGCCCCGGTGGATGAGGCGGACGCGCCCCTGGCGATCGATGAGGTAGGAGGTGGGCATGATCTGCACGTGGTAGGCATCGCCCACCTTGCCCTCCCGGTCGAAAGCGATGACGAACTTGGGGCGCGTATCTTCGAGGAAGCGGGCCATGCTCTTGTGGGAATGGTCCAGGCTCACCGCCACCACCACCAGGCCGTCCCTGCCGTAACGCTCGTGCAGGGTGTTCATCCACGGGAAGGAGCGGCGGCAAGGCGGACACCAAGTGGCCCAGAAATCCAGGTACACCACCTTGCCCCTCAAGTCGGAGAGGCGCACCGTGCCCCCGTCACGGGTGGGGAGCTGGAAATCAGGGGCAGGGACGGGGTTTTTCAAGGCCCCGAGGCCGGGGCTGAGGACCAGGAGGAAGGCGAGGGTCAAGAGGCGTGTGGTCATGGAAGACTCCTGGGAGTAACCTTGGACGCCGGGCCTGGTGGCCCGGACGCCATTCTATCACCACGGAGTCACGTCCCCATGGTGCGCCTCGTCCTCGCCCTGTGCTGCCTCGCCGCCTTCGCCGCCGCGGCGGCCCCCCAGCACCGGTTGGAGGTCGCCCTGGATCCCGCCGAGCACCGCATCGAGGCCAGCGACCGCCTGCGCCTGACCGGCCCGGTGGACTTCCTCCTCCACGACGGCCTCACGGTGAACGTCGAGGGGGGCGCCCTGGAGCGGGGCACGCGGGTGGACGGGCCCGTGCCCCTGCGCCGCTGGCGCCTGATGCCCCATGGGGAAGCGGTGACCCTGCGCTGGCGCGGCGTCATCCATCACCCGGTGCGCGCCTTCGGCGACCGCCTGCGCGGCCAGGCCGCCACCCCCGGCACCCTCGGCCCGGAAGGGGTGTATCTGGACGGCGGATCCGGCTGGTATCCCCTCATTGAGGGTTGGCCCCGTTTCACCTTCGAGCTGCGCCTACGCCTGCCTTCGGGCTGGCAGGTGGTGAGCCAGGGCAGGCGCAGCGGCGGCGGTCGGGAGGTGCGCTGGCGCGCCGAGGCCCCCCAGGAAGACGTGGTGCTGGTGGGCGGCCCCCTGCGCCGCTGGTCGCAGCGGGGGCCGGGGGGCATCGCCCTGGCGGTCTATCTGCACGACGACGAGCCGGAGCTGGCGCGGACCTACCTCACGGCCGGCGCCCGCCATCTGGCCTTCTACCAGGATCTCCTGGGCCCCTATCCCTACCCCAAGTTCGCGGTGGTGGAGAACTTCTGGGAGAGCGGCTACGGCTTCCCCTCCTTCACCCTCCTGGGGCCGCGGGTGCTGCGCCTGCCCTTCATCCCCCACACCTCCCTGCCCCACGAGATCCTCCACAACTGGTGGGGCAACGGGGTGTACGTAGACTGGGGGCGGGGCAACTGGTCCGAAGGGCTCACCGCCTACCTCTCCGACCACCTGATGAAGGAACGGCGGGGGCAGGGGGCCGCCTACCGCCGCGCCACCCTGCAGAAGTACCGGGCCTACGCCGCCGACGGGCGCGACTTCCCCCTGCGCGCCTTCCGCGCCCGCCACTCCGGGGCCTCCGAGGCGGTGGGTTACGGCAAGGCCCTGATGGTCTTGCACATGCTGCGCGAGCGCCTGGGAGATGCCCCCTTTCTCCAGGCCCTGCGCGACTTCTACCGTGCCCACCGCTTCCAGGTGGCCGCCTGGGCGGACCTGCGTGCCGCCTTCGAGACCGCCGGCACGGTGGACCTGGGCCCCTTCTTCGACCAGTGGCTGGAACGTCCCGGCGCACCCCACCTGCTACCGCGCGCGGCGCGCTGGGCGGACGGGCGCCTGCGCCTGACCCTGGCGCAGGTGCAGGACGGCCCAGCCTATCGCCTGCAGGTCCCCGTCGCCCTCACCCTGGACGGGCACGCGCAGGCCTGGGAGACCCGCCTGGCCATGACGGCCAAGGAACAGACCTTCGAGATCGAGGCGCCGGGGCGCCCCCTGCGGGTGGACGTGGACCCCCGCTTCGACCTCTTCCGTTACCTGGACGACAGCGAGATCCCCCCCGCCCTGGGGGCCTTCTTCGGCGCCCGGGAGCGCCTGCTGGTGCTGCCGGCGCGGGCCCCGGCGCCGATGCGGCGCGCCTACCGCGCCCTGGCCGAGGCCTGGGAGGAGCCGGGGGTGGCGCAGCGCGTCGTCCTGGACCGGGACCTGGAACGCCTCCCCGACGACCGGCCGGTGTGGATCCTGGGAAGGGACAACCGCTTCCTCGCCGACATCGCCCGGTCCTTGCCCGCCCTCGGTGCGCGCCTGGACGAGACCGGCCTGCATCTGGACGGGCGCGATCTGCCCTGGACCGGCCACTGCCTGGTCCTCGCCGCCCCCGGCCCCGCCGCCACCGCCCCGCGCCTGTTCGCCGCCTGCGACGACCCGGCCGCCGCCACGCCCCTGGCGCGCAAGCTGCCCCACTACGGCCGCTACGGCGTCCTCGCCTTCGTCGGGGCGCGGGCGGGCAACGTCTTCAAGGGCGAGTGGACCCTGCGCGACACCGTCATGACCGTGCGCCTGCCCGGCGGCGAGACGGCGCCCCGCGCCACCCTGGTCCCGCGTGCGCCGTTGGCCCGGTGAGCCGGCCCGCATCTTGCTGATTGCGGTCCATGGACGAAAATCTGGCGACCGCCGTACTGGAGATCCTGCGCCGCCACCCCGAAGGGCTGGGCGAGCACCGTCTCATGACTCTGCTGGGGGAGCGGGGGTTGGCGCCCTACGCGGGCCTGGACTTCCACGACCCCCTGGCCCTGTTCCAGGCCCATTTTCTGTTGTTCCACGTCCTCCATCTCCTACGCGATCACTTCCACGAACAAGGCAGCGCGCACCTGGAGATCCACACCCTGTCCATCCGCCTGGGGCCGTATCGACCGGGACGGGCGGGCCTCGCCGCCGCCGACCCCCTGGCCCGCTACTACCGGGACCTGGGCAATCTGGAGGGGGTGGACCGGGCCGCGGTGGAGGCCATGCTGGATCGCTTCTGGCGCGGCCTGGACGGGCACCGGGCGCGCCGCCGGGCGTTGGCGGAGCTGGAGCTGGAGGATCCGGTGG
>WFVN01000121.1 GCA_015491615.1 Gammaproteobacteria bacterium | reverse complement strand
TTGCCCGTTTGCACGGGCTGTCCGTTCCCTGGCGGGGGGCGGTGGTGCCGCGGCCGCGCCTGCTGCTGTTCAATCGGGCGTTGGCGGCGGAGTTGGGACTGCCCGCCGAATTGGAGAGCGGGGCGGGGGCGCGGTTTTTGTGCGGCATGGATTTGCCCGAGGGGCTCAATCCCGTAGCCCAGGCCTATGCCGGCCATCAGTTCGGGCATTTCGTGTCGCAGTTGGGGGACGGACGCGCCTTGCTCCTGGGGGAGGTCGTCGATCCGGCGGGGCACCGCCGTGATCTGCATCTGAAGGGCTCGGGGCCGACGCCCTTCGCTCGCGGGGGTGACGGCAAGGCCGCCTTGGGGCCCATGTTGCGTGAGTACGTCATGGGCGAGGCCATGCATGCCCTCGGCATCCCCACCACGCGCGCCCTGGCGGTGGTCGCCACCGGCGAGAGGGTCTTGCGCGAGGGGCCGCGGCCGGGGGCGGTGCTGGCGCGCGTCGCCGCCAGTCATCTGCGCGTGGGCACCTTTCAATACGCCGCCGTGCACCAGGGCCCGGAGGGGGTGCGGCGCCTGGCCGACTACGCCATCCGTCGCCACGACCCGGACCTCGTCGAGCACGAGAATCCTTACCTCGCCCTCCTGGAGCGGGTCATCGAGCGTCAGGTGGCGTTGGTCACCCGCTGGATGTTGGTGGGTTTCGTGCACGGCGTCATGAACACCGACAACACCACCCTCTCCGGCGAGACCATCGACTACGGCCCCTGTGCCTTCATGGAGGCCCACGACCCCAAAACGGTGTTCAGCTCCATCGACGTGCTGGGGCGCTACGCCTACGGCGAGCAGCCGGGGATCATCCAGTGGAACCTGGCGCGCCTGGCCGAGACCCTAGTGCCCCTCATCGACCCGAACGACCCGCGCCGGGCCGTGGAACTGGCCAGCGAGCGCATCCACGCCATTCCCGAACGGCAACAGGCCCTCTGGCGGGCGGGACTGCGGGAGAAACTGGGCCTCACCACCCAGGCGCCCGGCGATGAGGCATTGGCGGAGGACTTCTTGGACTTGCTGCGACGCGGGCGGGTGGACCACACCCTGGGTTTCCGTGCCCTGGCGGACGCGGCCGAGGGGCGGACCACGCGCCTGCGGGGGCTGTTCCCGGCCCATGTGCCGGTGGACGGCTGGCTCGCCCGCTGGCGGGAGCGGCTGGCGCGGGAGCCCGGTGGCACCGCATCGCGGGCGCAGGTCCTGCGCCGTGTGAACCCCCTCTACATCCCCCGCAACCACAAGGTGGAGGAGGCCCTGGCTGCCGCCGAGGCCGGAGATCTGGGTCCCATCGAGCGCCTGCTGGAGGCGGTCACCCGGCCCTTCGAGGAACGCCCCGGCCTGGAGGACCACGCCGAGCCGGCGCCCGAAGACTTCGGTCCCTACCGCACCACTTGCGGCACCTGAAGGCAGGCCGCCAGCCCTGTCACGAAACGGTCAACGCCCGGCGTTATCTTTCCCCTTGCCGATCACCCACCTCCCTCGGTGAGGGCCACCCCCTGGCCACGGTCCGGATCGGCCGGCCGCCGTCCCCTCCGGCGGCCTTTTTTCGTTTGCGGGCGTCAGTCCCGCCGGCGCGCGAGGCCCCATCCCAGGATAAGCAGGACCACGGCCGCGGTCACCGCCGGGGCGTTGCCCCAGCGCGTGTAGGGGGTGTGGCCGGTGCGCGGTTGGATGGTGCCGGTGAGGGTGGCCACCTGGAAGGCCGGGGCCTGGGCGCGGATGCGCCCCTTTGGGTCGATGAGGGCGGTGATGCCGGTGTTGGTGGCGCGCACCATCCAGCGCTCCGTCTCCAGGGTGCGGGCGCGGGCGATCTGCAGGTGCTGGTGGGGGGCGAAGGAGTCGCCGAACCAGGCATCGTTGCTGGCGTTGACCAGGAAGGCGGCGTCCGGGAACTGGTACAGCATCTCCTCGCCGAAGGCGTCTTCGTAACAGATGGAAATGCCCACTGGCCAGCCGGCCAGGCGCACCAGCGGTTGGCGCACGGGGCCGGCGGTAAAGTCGGAGAGGGGGATCTGGAAGAAGTCCAGCAGTCCGCCCAGCAGGCCGCGCAGGGGCAGGTACTCCCCGAAGGGGACCAGGTGGTGCTTGCGGTATTCCCCTTCGCCGTCGCCGAGGGCGAGCATGGCGTTGTAATAGCGGGGCGAGGCGGGCTCGCGCACCGGCAGGCCGATGAGGAGGGCGGTGCGGGTGCGGCGCGCCTCCTCGTCCAGGCGCGCGAGGAAGGCGGGCACTTGGTGGGCGAAGGCGGGCACCGCCGTTTCCGGCCAGACGATGAGGTCAGCGTCCCAGTGGCGGCGGGTCAGCTCCAGATAACGGCGGAGGGTGGGGGCGCGTTGTTCCGGGAGCCATTTGATGTCCTGGGGGACGTTGCCCTGGACGAGGGCCACCGACAGGGGCTCGCCGACGGCGGTGGTCCAGGTGGGGCGGCCCAGCCCCCAGGCGAGGGCGAGTGTGAGTGCGAAGGCCCCCAGGGACGGGGCCAGGCGTCGGCGGGGGGCGTCCAGGGCCCAGGCGGTCAGGCCGGCGAGGACGGCACTGGCGAGGCTGACCCCGTACACCCCGACGAGGGGGAACAGGCCGGCGAGGGGGGCGTCGGTGTGGGCGTATCCGAGGAGCAGCCAGGGGAAGCCGGTGAAGATGAGGCCGCGGATCCATTCGGTGAGCCCCCACAGGGCCGGGAACAGGAGCAGGGCGGTGGTCGCGGTGAGGCGCCCGCCCCCGAGGCGCGCGAAGGCCCAGCCGACGGCGGCGGGAAAGAGGGCCAGGAAGGCGACGAACAGGGCGGTGAGGGCGACCGCCAGAGGCGCGTCCAGGCCGCCGAAGCGGTGCATGGAGACGTACACCCAGGAGGTGCCGAGGCCGAACAGGCCGAGGCCGAACAGGTAGCCGCGCAGGGCGGCCCGCCGGGGCCTGGTCCGGCGCCAGGTCAGCAAAAGGACGGCGGGGGTGAGAAAGGCGAGGGACCAGAGGCCGAAAGGGGCGAAGGCCAGGGGGGTGAGGGCGCCGGCCACCAGGGCCGCCCACTCGCCCCCGCCGGGTCGTTCAATCCGCCGCTTGATCGCTCGTCCCTTCGCCGTTGCCGCGCCCGCCCAGATCGGTCACCTGGAGCAGGTGCACGCGCCGGTTGTCGGCGCGCAGGACCTTGAAATGGAAACGATCGATGGTGACTTCCTCGCCGCGCTTGGGCAAATGCCCGAGGCGGTTCACCACCAGCCCGCCGATGGTGTCGAACTCCTCGTCGGAAAGCCGGGCGCCGAAGTATTCGTTGAAGTCTTCGATGTCGGTGAGGGCCTTGACGGTGTAGACGTGGTCCCCCACGCGGGCGATGGTGGCCCCTCCCTCGATGTCGTACTCGTCCTCGATCTCGCCGACGATCTGCTCCAGCACGTCCTCGATGGTCACCAGGCCGGCGACGCCGCCGTATTCGTCCACGACGATGGCCATGTGGTTGCGGTTGGCGCGAAATTCCTTGAGGAGGACGTTGAGGCGCTTGCTCTCGGGGATGAACACCGCCGGGCGCAGGTGGTCGCGAACGAAATTGGGGTCCTTCTCTTCGCTGGCGAAGTAGGCCAGCAGGTCCTTGGCCAGGAGGATGCCCACGACCTCGTCGCGGCTGTCACCGAGGACGGGGAAGCGGGAATGGCCGGATTGGAGCACGGTGGGCAGGAATTCCTCCGGCGGGGTGTCCCGCTCCACGGTGACCATCTGCGCGCGCGGGATCATGATGTCGCGCACCTGCATCTCGGAGACGGCGAGCACGCCCTCGATCATGGCCAGGGCGTCGGCGTCGAGAATGCCGCGTTGTTGCGCTTCGCGCAGGAGTTCTAGGAGCTGGTCCCGGTCCCGGGGTTCGCCCAGCAGGACTTGGCCGATGCGTTCTAGCCAACTGCGGTTGCCCTCGGAACCGTTGCTAGGTCGGTCGTCGCTGTTCATGGGGTCGAGTCGATTTCCTCGTAGGGGTTGGGGAAGCCGAGGCGCTGGAGGATCTCCACTTCCAGGGCCTCCATGGTTTGCGCTTCCTGCTCGTTTATATGGTCGTAACCCAGTAGATGCAAGGTGCCGTGGACGGTGAGATGAGCCCAGTGGGCCAGCGGCGCCTTGCCCTGCTCGGCGGCCTCGCGCGCCACCATCGGGGCGCACAGGACCAGGTCTCCGAGGCCGAAGTCGCCTTCCACGCCGGGGGGGGCCTCGAAGGGGAAGGAGAGGACGTTGGTGGGCCGGTCCTTGCCCCGGTAGTCGCGGTTCAGGGCGCGCCCTTCGTCCTCGTCCACCACGCGGATGCAGAGGGAGACGTCCTGGTTGCCCTCGGGCAGGGCGGCGGCCACCCAGCGGCGGAAGTCCGCCTCGCCGGGCAGCATGTCGGCATCGTCCACGGCGATCTGAAGTTCCACCCTCGGGCCGCCGCTCACGCGCCCTCCTTCCCTTCGTGGCGCTCGTAGGCGGCCACCACGCGCTGCACCAGGGGATGGCGCACTACGTCGGTGTCGATGAAGTGGGTGAAGCTGATGCCCTCCACGCCGTCAAGCACTTCGCGGGCATGGGCGAGGCCGGAACGGCGACCGCTGGGCAGATCCACCTGGCTGATGTCGCCGGTGATCACCGCCTTGGAGCCGAAGCCGATGCGGGTGAGGAACATCTTCATCTGCTCCACCGTGGTGTTCTGGGCCTCGTCGAGGAGGACGAAGGCCTCGTTGAGGCTGCGCCCGCGCATGAAAGCCAGGGGCGCCACTTCGATGATGTTGCGTTCCATGAGGCGGGCGACCTGATCGAACCCCAGCATTTCGTAGAGGGCGTCGTAGAGGGGGCGCAGGTAGGGGTCCACTTTCTGCGTCAGGTCGCCGGGGAGGAAGCCCAGGCGTTCGCCCGCTTCCACCGCCGGACGGGCGAGGATGAGGCGGCGTACCTGCTGGGTTTCCAGGGCCTCCACCGCGCAGGCCACCGCCAGGTAGGTCTTGCCGGTGCCCGCCGGGCCGATGCCGAAACTCACGTCGTGGGTGCGGATGCGATCCAGGTAGCGGCGCTGGTTGGTGGTGCGCGCCTTCACCTGCATCTGCCGCAGACGTACCACCGCGGGGCCGCGTTCGCTCTCGTTGGCCGTCCCCTGGCGACCCTCGCGCAGAGCCAGGTGCACCTGCTCGGGGGCCAGGTCGTCTTCGGCCTGGTCGTAGAGCTGGGTCAGGACCGCGTGCGCGGTGTCCACCTGATGGGAAGCGCCCTGGATGGTGAAACGGGCACCGCGCCGGTGGATGGACACGCCCAGGTCGTGTTCCACCTGCCGCAGGTGCGCCTCCAGGGGGCCGCACAGATTGGCCAGGCGGCGGTTGTCTTCCGGTTCCAGGCGGAGTTCGCGGGTGGTTTGTTCGGATGGACGGTCGGAGGTGTTCAAGGGCGTCTTCACGAGCGCTTCGAGGCGGGTGTTGGAAGGAAGTCTTCCGGTTCGGAGAGGCTCAGGGCGCGTCCGCGCAGGGAGTTGGGCAGGGCCTCGGTGATGGCGACGTCCACGAAGTGCCCGATCCATTTCCGCGGCCCGGCGAAGTTCACCACGCGGTTGTTCTCGGTGCGCCCGCGCAGTTCGTTCGGATTCTTTTTGGACGGCCCTTCCACGAGGATGCGCTCTGTGGTGCCCACCATGGCGCGGGAGATGGCCCGGGCGTGCTGGGCGAGGCGCTGTTGGAGGAGGAACAGGCGCTGTTTTTTCACCTCCAGGGGGA
>WFVN01000120.1 GCA_015491615.1 Gammaproteobacteria bacterium | reverse complement strand
GTCCTCGGCGTAGGCGAAGCCGGGGATGCCGCGCAGGGGGGCGTCCTCGGCGAGGCGCGGGGAGTTGTCCGGCCAGGCCCCGTACACCGAGGCGCTGGAGAGGAACACCGCCGTCGCCAGGCCGGCCCTTCCCGCCACCTCCAGCACTCTGAGGCTCCCCTCCACGTTGATGGCGCGCACCAGGCCGCGGTCGTAGGCGCGTCTGCCCAGATGCGAACGCATGACCACGAAGGCCAGATGCACGAGGGCATCGTGGCCGGCGAGCAGATCGGCCAGGCGCGGGTCGCGTACATCCATGAGGTGTTCCCGGTAGCGGGGGTGACAAAGGGCGGCGGGGCGCCGGTCCACGCCGGTCACATCCACGTCCGGCTCTCGCAGCAGGCGGGGCAGGAGCACCCGGCCCAGGCGTGAGGCGCTGCCGGTGACGAGGATCCTCACGGGGCGCGCGGGCGCAGGCGGGGGAGGACTTCGGCGGCGAGGAGTTCGAGGCTGGCGCGCACCCGTTCGCTGGGCATGGCACCGGCGCCCACCGCCAGGAGGAGGCGGTCCACCCCGTCGTCGATGAGGGCCTGCAGGCGCGCGCGGCAGTGCTCGGGGTCGCCGACGACGACCATTCCCATGGCCTCCAGGGCGCGCAGGTGCACGGCGTGGCGGAAGATGCGGTGTGCGGGGGCCATGCGGCGGTAGTACTCGTAGCCGTCGTAGAGGCGATGGAGGATGGGGGCGGTCTGGTCGAGGAGGTTGCCGTAGAACCACTCCATGGCCCGCTTGGCCTCGCGCCGCGCCTGGCGTCGGTCCTCGTGGCAGTAGATGCCCACCGTCATGGCCAGGGCGCCGTTGGCGCCGGGGACGGGGTCGGTCTGGTGTTCGCGCCAGGCGCGCCGGTAGCGGGCGATGTCCTCGCGGATCATGAACCAGGGCTTGAAGGGGCCCACCAGGGCGCCCACCCCCAGGCGCGCGGCGATGTCGAAGCTCTCCGGGCTCACCGCCGCCATCCACAGGGGGGGGTGGGGGCGTTGCACCGGCCGGGGTACCACGTTCAGGCCATGGAAGCGGAAGTGGCGGCCGTGGAAACTGAGCGGCCCGCCGGCGAAGAAGGTACGCAACACCGCCAGGGCCTCCTCGGTGCGCGTGCGGCTCTCCCCCATGGGCACGCCGAAGGTCTCGTATTCCAGGGGGGAAAAGCCGCGCCCGAAGCCGAAGTCCACGCGCCCGCCGGAGACCAGGTCGAGGGTGGCCAGGGCCTCGGCCACCTGGATGGGGTGGTGGTAGGGCAAGGGGACGATGGCATGCCCCAGGCGCAGGCGTCGGGTGCGTGACGCGGCCGCCCCCAGGAACACCGTCGGGGCGCTGGAGTGGGCGTAGGCGGGCATGAAGTGGTGTTCCACCAGCCAAGCGCCGTGGAAGCCCAATTCGTCGGCCAGGGCCAGCTCGTCCAGGGCCTCTTGGAACAGGGTTTGCTCGTCCCGATCCAGGAAGGGGGGAAGGGAGAGTTCGTAGAACAGATCGACGGGTGGGGGCGTGTCCAAGGCGGTTTCGGGTGCGTTTGTGGGCGGGGTGCTATGGTGTTATCTTGCCGGTTCGCAAGTATTTTAGGAAATCATGATGGACGCTGACGACCTGGTGATCCTGGAAGGGGTGCGGTTCAGCCACGGTCCGAGGCGTATCCTCGACGGCATCGACATCCGCATCCGCCGCGGCAGCGTCACCACCATCATGGGCCCCTCGGGCACCGGCAAGACCACCCTCCTGCGCCTCATCGGCGGCCAGTTGCGCCCCCAGTCCGGCAGGGTGGTGGTGGACGGAGAGGAGGTGCCACGCCTGCCCCGCCGGCGCCTGTTCGAACTGCGCAAGCGTATGGGGATGATGTTCCAGAGCGGGGCCCTGTTCAACGACCTCAATGTGTTCGAGAACGTGGCCTTCCCCCTGCGCGAGCACACCGCCCTGCCCGAGTCCATGATCCGCGACCTGGTGCTCATGAAGCTGCACGCGGTGGGGCTGCGGGGCGCGCGCGACCTCATGCCCTCGGAGTTGTCTGGAGGGATGGCGCGGCGCGTGGCCCTGGCGCGGGCCATCGCCCTGGACCCGATGATGATCATGTACGACGAGCCCTTCACCGGCCAGGATCCCATCACCGTGGGGGTCATCATGCAGCTCATCCGCCACCTCAACGACGCCCTCGGCCTCACCAGCATCATCGTCTCCCACGACGTGGCCGAGGTCTCGGCCATCTCCGATCGCTTGTACGTCATCTCCCAGGGGAAGGTGTTGGATCATGGCACGCCGCAGGACCTGGAACGCTCCCCCTCGGCCTGGGTGCAGCAGTTCCTGCACGGGCGCCCCGACGGCCCCATCCCCTTTCACTATCCGGCCCCCGACTACGCCGAGGATCTCCTCGGCCCGGATGCGACATGAACCTCTTGGTGCGTCTGGGGGCCTGGAGCCTGGGGTCGATGCAGCGCCTGGGGCGGGGCTCTTTGTTCTTGCTGGCGGTGCTCTGGCGCCTGCCGGGGGCGCTGGTGCAGTTCCGTTTGTTGTTGGGGCAGTTGTATTCGGTGGGGGTGCTGACGGTGCAGATCATCGTCGTCTCCGCCCTCTCCGTGGGCATGGTCCTGGGCCTGCAGGGCTACAACACCCTGGTGGACTTCAATGCCGAGGCCTCCCTCGGGCAGGTGGTGGCCCTGTCCCTGGTGCGCGAGCTGGGACCGGTGCTCACCGCGTTGCTGTTCGCCGGCCGCGCCGGCTCCGCCCTCACCGCCGAGATCGGTCTGATGAAGGTCACCGAGCAGATCTCCGCCATGGAGATGATGGCGGTGGATCCCCTGCGCCGGGTGGTGGCCCCCCGTTTCCTCGCCGGCGTCCTCTCCATGCCCCTGCTGGCGGCCCTGTTCAGCGCCGTGGGGGTGTTCGGTGGCTACTTGGCCGGGGTGGGCCTGTTGGGAGTGGACGGCGGCGCCTACTGGTCGCAGATGCAGGCCAAGGTGGATTTCTACGGCGATGTCATGAACGGCGTCGTCAAGAGCGTGGTGTTCGGCTGGGTGGCCACCTGGATCGCCGTCTTCGAGGGCTATGACGCGCCCCCCACCAACGAGGGGGTGAGCCGCGCCACCACGCGCACGGTGGTGCACACGGCCTTCGCCGTTCTGGCATTGGATTTCGTCCTCACCGCCATCATGTTCGGGAATTGATATGAATCAGCAACGGATTCTGGAGTTGTCGGTGGGTGCCTTCGTGGCCGTGGGGCTGGCCGCGCTGCTGGTGCTCGCCCTCAAGGTGAGCAACCTGGCGCAGGTGAACCGCGACGGCGGCTATCACCTCACCGCTCGCTTCGACAATGTCGGCGGCCTCAAGGTGCGCTCGCCGGTGACCATCGCCGGCGTGCGGGTGGGGCAGGTGAGCGACATCGCCGTCGATCCGCAGACCTTCGAGGCGGTGGTGCAACTGGTGGTCTCGTCCCAATACCGCCTCCCCACAGACACCAGCGCCCAGATCTACACCGCCGGGCTGTTGGGGGAGCAGTACGTGGCCCTGGAGCCGGGCGGGGAGGAGGAATATCTCCAGGACGGGGGCGAGATCCGGCTCACCCAGTCGGCCATCGTCCTCGAACGGGTGCTGGGGCAGTTCCTGTTCAACAAGGCGGCCGGTGAGTGAGATGCGCCTCGCCCTGCTGCTCTTGAGCCTGTGCTGGCTTCCAGCGCTCCCGGCGGCCGCGCCGCTCACCCTGGACGAGGCCGTCGCGCGCGCCCTGGAGGTGGACCCGCGCCTAGAGGCGCGGCGCCAGGAGGTGGCCAAGGCCCGCGCCCTGGTGGCGGAGGTGGAAGGCCACCTGGGGGCGCGCGCCGAGTTCAACGGCTTCGTGGGCATCTCGCCGGCGGTTCGGGGCAGTCCCTTCACGGCGGAACCCTGCGGCGGCAGCGGCAATCCGCCCTGCACCCTGCGCCGCGACCGCTACAGCCTGGAGCAGGGGCTCTCTCCCTGGCTCTACACCCAGTTCACCATCGTCAAGCCCATCACCACCTTCGGCAAGGTGGACCCTTACCGGGAGGCGGCCCGGGCCAATGTGCGGGTGAAATCGGAGGCGGTGCGCCTCACCCGCGGCGAGATCCGCCTGCAGGTGGGACAGGCCTATTTCGGCTACCTGACCGCCCGCGATGGCGCCGCCTTCCTGCGCGACGCCCGCCGGCGGGTGGAGAAGGCCGAGCGCCTGATCCAGCGCTGGCTGGACACCGGGGAGGGGGAGGCCACCCCCGCCGATCTCTATGCCATCCAGGCGGGCGGGGCCCTGGTGGACGGCTACCTGGCCGAGGCCGAGGGCCTGCAACGGGTCGCCGAGGCCGCCCTGCGCCTGCTGGTGCGTCTCCCCGAGGGAGAGCTGGCCCTCGCCGACCGCCGCCTCACCCCCCTGCCGCCCCCGGCCGACCCGTTGGACGCACTGCGCCGGAAGGCTCTGCGCCAACGCCCGGAAATGGCGCAGTTGGAAGCCGGTCTGGAAGCCCGCCGTGCCCTGGTGAAGGCCAACAAACTGGCCCACCGGCCCAACCTGTACATCGGCGTCATCGGTGCCCTGAGCCACTCCCCCGGCCGCGACAGCCTGGACAACCCTTACGTGTACGACCCCTTCAACGATTACGGCATGACCCCGGTGGTGGGCCTGCAGTGGGACTGGCAGCCGGAATTGCAGAAGGCCAAGGCGGACCAGGCCCGTGCCGAGCTGGAGGCGCTCATCGCCGAGGGCGAGTTCGCCCGCCGCGGCATCCCCTTCGAGGTGGCCGAGCAGTACCACCAGGCCGAGGCGGCGCGGCAGGCGGTGGAGCGGCTGGAGGCGGGGGCCCGCGCCGCGCGCCGCTGGCTCGTCGCCACCTACACCGATTTCGAGGCGGGCTTGAAGCCGGCGGACAAGCTGGCCACCGCCTTCCAGGCCTATGTCCTCGCCTATAGTCAATATCTGCAGACGGTGTACCGCTATAATATGCACCGCCTGCGACTGGACCAGGTCACCGGAGCCTACCCATGAGAATCCTCGCCTTCCTGTTACTGGCGGTGTGCACCGCCGCCCAGGCCGACACTCATACCCGTGGCGACGATCCGCAGGTCCTGGTGCAATCGGTGGCCGAGCAGGTCCTGGCCGAACTCAAGAAAGACGAGGCCGATCTGGAGGCGCATCCGGAGCGCATCAACGACATCGTCGATCGCTACATCATCCCGCACGTGGACTTCCAGCGCATGGCCCGTTGGGTGCTGGGCAAGTACTGGCGCCGCGCCACACCGGGGCAGAGAAAGCGCTTCGTCGAAGAGTTCAAGCGCCTGTTGGTGCGCACCTACGCCACCTCCCTACTGGAATACACCGACCAGACCCTCACCTTCCTGCCCTTTCGCGGCGATCCCGCCCGCGGCGACGTCACCGTGCGTTCGCAGATCGACCAGCCGGGCGGTTTCCCCATCCCCATCGACTACAAGCTCCATCGAAACAAGGATGGCCGCTGGCTCATCTACGACATCGCCATCGACGGGGTCAGCCTGGTGAGCAACTACCGCAGCAGCTTCGCGCGCGAGATCGCCCGCAAGGGCATCGACGGGCTCATCGAGACCCTGGCCGAGAAGAACCGTTCGGGCGGGGCATGAGCGGGGCGCGGGTGCAGGTGGAGGACGGCCTTGTGATCGTCGAGGGAGAGCTGAGTTTCGCCACCGCCCCCGCCCTCGCCACGCCCCCCTGGCCACAGAGCGGCGAGCCGGTGACGGTGGATCTGGCCGGCGTGCGCCGCGCCGACAGCGCCGGCCTCGCCCTGCTCCTGGAGTGGGCCCGCGCCGCCCGCCGCCAGGGGCGCCCCATCCGCTTCGTCCACACCCCCGAGCAACTCAAGAGTCTGGCCCGGGTCACCGGGGTGAACGCCATCCTGACGCTGGATTGACCATGGATGCCATCCTCGTGCGCGACGTGCACAAGTGTTTCGCCTCCGTGCCGGCCCTGCGCGGCCTGAGTCTGGCCGTCTCCGAGAACAGTTTCTTCGGCCTGCTGGGCCCCAACGGTGCTGGCAAGTCCACCCTCATCGGCATCCTCGCCGGCCTGGTGCGGGCCGACAGCGGCGAGGTGCGGGTGTGCGGCCACGAGGTGGTGCGCGACTATCGCCGGGCCCGTGCCAGCCTCGGCCTGGTGCCCCAGGAGCTGGTCTACGACCCTTTCTTCACCGTGCGCGAGCTGCTACGCCTGCAGGCCGGCTATTTCGGTCTCGGTCGGCGCGCCCGGCCCTGGATCGACGAGCTCCTCGCCCTGCTCGCCCTGGAAGATAAGGCCGACGCTAACATGCACCAGCTCTCCGGCGGCATGAAGCGCCGCGTGCTCATCGCCCAGGCCCTGGTGCACCGGCCGCCGGTGGTGGTCCTGGACGAACCCACCGCCGGCGTGGACGTGGAGCTGCGCCAAGCCCTCTGGGCCCTCACCCGCCGCCTGCACGCCGAGGGCCACACCCTCATCCTCACCACCCACTACCTGGAAGAGGCGGAGGCCCTGTGCGAGCGCATCGCCATCATCAACCGCGGCCGCCTGGTGGCCCTGGACGACAAGGACGCCCTCCTCGCCCGCCACCCCTACCGCCTCCTGTGCCTGACTCTGGACCGCGAGCCGCCGTCCCTGCCCGACCCCCTCCGGGCACGTCTGGTGGAACGGGGCGACTGCCAGTTCACCTTCCGCCTGGACCGCCACGGCGATCCGGTGGGGGCGATCCTGGACCAGGTGCGCGCCCTGGGAGTGGAGATCGTCGATCTGCACCTGGAGGAGCCCTCCCTGGAAGAGATCTTCGTCCACCTCACCCGGGAGTCGGCATGATCAACTGGGTGGGCCTGTACACCCTGTTCGCCAAAGAGGTGTGGCGCTTCCTCAAGGTGACTACCCAGACCGTGCTCACCCCCGCGGTCACCGCCCTGTTGTACCTGCTCGTCTTCCAGACCGTCCTCGAGGACCACGTGGAAGTCTATCCCGGGATCGGCTACGGGGCCTTCCTGGTCCCCGGGCTGGTGGTGATGACCATGATCCAGAACGCCTTCGCCAACAGCTCTTCCAGCCTCATCCAGTCGAAGATGAACGGAAACCTGGTGTTCGTCCTGGTGGCCCCCCTCTCGTCCCTGGAGTTCTTCCTCGCCTTCGTCGGCGCCGCCATCCTGCGCGGTCTCTTGGTGGGGGTGGTGGTGTGGGCGGTGGCCCTGGCCCTGGTGGACCTGCCGCCGGTGCACAGTCCCGCCTGGTTGCTGGCCTTCTCCGTTCTCGGCTCGGCGATGCTCGGCATCCTCGGGGTGATCGCCGGCATCTGGGCGGACAAGTACGATCAACTGGCCGCCTTCCAGAACTTCCTCATCCTCCCCCTCTCCTTCCTGAGCGGGGTGTTCTACTCCATCCACGACCTGCCCCCCTTCTGGGAACGCCTGTCCCTGATCAACCCCTTTTTCTATATGATCGACGGCGTCCGCCACGGTTTTCTGGGGGTCTCCGACGTGGACCCCGTCCTCGCCCTCACCGTCACCGCCGGGAGCACCCTGGTGGTGTCCGCCCTGTGCCTGGCCCTGCTCGCCAAGGGTTATAAAATCCGCCACTAACGGGTATCCTAAACGCTTGAAAAAGGCGGATTCGAGCATGTTGCAAGACAAGATCAAAGCGGCCATCGAGGCCCGCATCCCCGGCGCCCAGGTGACGGTGGAAGGCGAGGGCTGCAACGCCACCGTGACGGTGGTGAGCGAGGCCTTCGCCGGCAAGTCCCTGCTCCAGAAGCAGCGCATGGTGTACGCGGCGGTGAACGACATGATCGCCAGCGGCGAGCTGCACGCCCTCACCATCCGCGCCCACACCCCCGAAGAATGGCAGGCCCGGCGGGCCTGACCCCATGGACAAGCTGCACATCATCGGCGGCACGCCCCTCGAGGGCGAGGTGACCATCTCCGGGGCCAAGAACGCCGCCCTGCCCATCCTCGCCGCCACCCTCCTGGGCGACGGGGTGAGCGTCATCTCCAACGTCCCCCACCTGCACGACGTCACCACCACCATGGAGCTGCTGGGGCGCATGGGGGTGGAGCTGACCATCGACGAGCGCATGAACATCGAGGTGGACACCCGCCACGTCCACACCTTCACCGCCCCCTACGAGCTGGTGAAGACCATGCGCGCCTCGATCCTCGTCCTCGGCCCCCTGGTGGCCCGTTTCGGGCGCGCCGACGTCTCCCTCCCCGGCGGCTGCGCCATCGGCTCGCGACCGGTGGACCAGCACATCAAGGGCCTGCGGGCCATGGGCGCCGACATCCAGGTGGAGGAGGGCTACATCAAGGCGCGCGCCGAGCGCCTGCGGGGGGCGCGCATCTGCCTCGACACGGTCACCGTCACCGGTACCGAGAACCTCATGATGGCGGCCACCCTGGCACAGGGGACCACCATCCTGGAGAACGCCGCCCGCGAGCCCGAGGTGGAGGACCTGGCCCGTTTCCTCAACCGCATGGGGGCGCGCATCGAGGGGGCCGGCACGGACGTCATCACCATCGAGGGAGTGGAACGCCTGGAGGGGACGCACCACCGCGTCCTCCCGGACCGCATCGAGACCGGCACCTTCCTGGTGGGCGGTGCCGTCACCGGCGGGCGCGTGCGCCTCAAGGACACCGCCCCGGAACTGCTGGACGCGGTGATCCTCAAGCTGCGCGAGGCCGGTGCCCGCATCGACACCGGCGAGGACTGGATCGAGTTAGACATGGAAGGGCGCCGCCCGCGGGCGGTGAGCGTGCGCACCGCCCCCTACCCGGCCTTCCCCACCGACATGCAGGCCCAGCTCACCGCCCTGGACTGCATCGCCGAGGGGGTGGGCACCATCACCGAGACGGTGTTCGAGAACCGCTTCATGCACGTGCAGGAGCTGCAGCGCATGGGGGCGAACATCCGCCTGGAGGGCAACACCGCCATCATCACCGGCGTCCCCCGCCTCACCGCCGCCCCGGTGATGGCCACCGACCTGCGCGCCTCCGCCAGCCTCGTCCTCGCCGCCCTGGTGGCCGACGGGCGCACGGTGGTGGACCGCATCTACCACATCGACCGGGGCTACGAGCGCATCGAGGAGAAACTGGCCGCCCTCGGCGCCCACATCCGCCGCGTACCCCACTGACAGCGAAGCCCATGAACGAGACCCTGACCCTCGCCCTCTCCAAGGGGCGCATCTTCAAGGAGACCCTGCCCCTGCTGGCCGCCGCCGGGATCCGTCCGACCGAGGACCCGGCCACTAGCCGCAAGCTCATCCTCGCCACCAACCAGCCGCAAGTGAAGTTGGTGGTGGTGCGCGCCACCGACGTGCCCACCTACGTGGAGCACGGGGCCGCCGACCTGGGGGTGGCCGGCAAGGACGTCCTCATGGAGCACGAGGGGGACAACCTCTACGAACCCCTGGACCTGGGCATCGCCCGCTGCCGCATGATGGTCGCCGGGCGCCCCGACCAGCCCGTCCCGGGGCGCCGCCGGCGCATCGCCACCAAGTACGTGCACAGCACCCGCCGTCACTTCGCCGCCAAGGGCGAGCAGGTGGAGATCATCAAGCTCTACGGCTCCATGGAATTGGCCCCCCTGGTGGGGCTGGCCGACGCCATCGTCGACCTGGTGGACACCGGCAACACCCTGCGCGCCAACGGCCTGGAGCCCCTGGAACACATCGCCGACATCAGCTCCCGGCTGGTGGTGAACAAGGCCAGTCTGAAGATCAAGACCGCCGCCGTGCAGGCCCTGGTGGCCAAACTGGAGGCGGCCGTAGAGGAGACGCGAGCATGCAGCGACTGAACTACCACGACGCCGATTTCTGGGCCCGCCTGGACCACCTCCTGGCCTGGGAAGGGGTCTCCGACGACGCCGTCCTGGGTACCGTCCAGGAGATCCTGCGCGAGGTGCGCGACCGCGGCGACGCGGCGGTGGTGGAATACACCCGCCGTTTCGACCGCCTGGAGGCTGGATCCATGGCCGACCTGGAAATCCCCGCCGAGCGCCTGCGGGCGGCCCTGGAGGCCCTCGACCCCGCCCTGCGCGAGAACCTGGAATTCTCCGCCGAACGCATCCGCGCCTACCACGAACACCAAAAGCAGGACTCCTGGAGCTACACCGAGCC
Organism: Gammaproteobacteria bacterium; assembly: GCA_015491615.1. GTDB lineage: Bacteria > Pseudomonadota > Gammaproteobacteria > S012-40 > S012-40 > S140-43. The sequence continues at coordinate 181 of WFVN01000120.1, read as the reverse complement.
CGACGGCACCATCCTCGGGCAGAAGGTCACACCCCTGCAGCGGGTGGGGCTGTACGTCCCCGGCGGCAAGGCCGCCTACCCCTCCTCGGTGCTCATGAACGCCATCCCCGCCAAGGTGGCCGGGGTGGACGAACTGATCATGGTCGTCCCCACTCCCGGCGGCGAGGCCAACAAGCTGGTG
>WFVN01000119.1 GCA_015491615.1 Gammaproteobacteria bacterium | reverse complement strand
TCACCGCCCTGGAACTGGCGCCGGAGCAACACCTGGCCATGCAGGCGGCCCTGCAGCCCTTCGTGGACAACTCCATCTCCAAGACCATCAACATCCCCGAGGACTACCCCTACCCGCGCTTTCGCGAGGTCTATGCCGAGGCCTACCAGCTCGGCCTCAAGGGCTGCACCACCTACCGCCCCAACCCAATCACCGGGGCGGTGCTGGAGCCGGAGGGGGCGCAGGCCTCCCACTGCTGTCACATCGACCGGGAGGCGGACTGAACCTGCGTCGCCCATTTCGGTCAAAGCCCGCGTCATCATGAACATGCGTACACTCGAATCATCCGTGAATCACGCCGACGACCTCTCCCGACTCCTGCACGTCCTTCCCCCGCACCTGCAACAGGCCCTCGCCGAGACCGGCACCGACGAACTGGTGGAAGTGGTCCTCGACCTGGGCCGTCCGCCCCTGGCCCGCTATCCCGGGCGCGCGGTGGCTCTCGACCCGCGCCCCTTGACGCGCGAGGACTTGGCCGCGGTGGTGGAACAGGTGGGGGAATTCGGCGCCGACAACCGCGCCGGCATCGAAGGCACCCTGCACCGCATCTCCGCCATCCGCAACCGCGCCGGGCGCATCGTCGGCCTCACCCTGCGCGTGGGGCGCGCCGTGCAGGGCACCATCGAACCCCTGCGCGACCTGGTGGAGGCGGGCGAGAGCCTGCTCCTGTTGGGCCGCCCCGGGGTGGGCAAGACCACCATGCTGCGGGAGATCGCCCGCATCCTCGCCGACGACCAGGGCAAGCGGGTGATCGTCATCGACACCTCCAACGAGATCGCCGGCGACGGCGACATTCCCCACCCGGCCATCGGCACCGCCCGGCGCATGCAGGTGCCCCACCCCGAACGCCAGCACGCGGTGATGATCGAGGCGGTGGAGAACCACATGCCCGAGGTCATCGTCATCGACGAGATCGGCACCCCTGCCGAGGCTCTCGCCGCGCGCACCATCGCCGAGCGCGGCGTGCAGCTCATCGGCACCGCGCACGGCAACCGCCTGGAGAACCTGGTCGCCAACCCCAGCCTCAACGACCTGGTGGGCGGCGTGCAGACGGTCACCCTGGGCGACGACGAGGCGCGCTTCCGGGGCACCCAGAAGACGGTCAGCGAACGGCGCACCGACCCCTGCTTCCAGGTGGTGGTGGAGATCCGCGAGCGCGACCGCCTGTGGGCCTACACCGACACCGCCGCGGCCGTGGACCGCATCCTGCGCGGGCGTGAACCGGGCGGCGAGCCGCGCGGCGGCGGTTGGCGCGAGGACGAGGCCGTCGAGGAGACGCCCCGGGCGGCCGCACCAGAGCCGTTCGCCGATGAAGACGAGGACAGCGGCCCCCTGCGCCTGTACCCCTACTGCCTGTCGCGCGATTCCCTGGAACGGGTGATCCGCGACCTGCGCCTGGATGCCCGCGTCATGCGCCGTCCCGAACAGGCCGACCTCATCCTCGCCCTCAAGGCGCGCGAGAACGACCCGCGCCTGCGCGCCCACCTGGAGGACGGCCACGCCACCCTGGTGCGCGTGCGCAAGAACACCACCGCGCAGATGCGCCGCGCCCTCCAGGACCACCTCCACTACCAACGGGGCCTGGACGAAGACGCCCTCGCCCACGCCCTGCGGGAGGTGGAGCACGCCGTCGAACGGGTGCGCGCCGAAGGGGTGCCGGTGGCCCTGGAGCCGCGCCCGGCCTCCCTGCGCCGCCTCCAGCACCGCCTCGTGAACCAGCACCGCCTGTACGCCGAGAGCGAGGGCAGCGGCGCCCGTCGCCACCTGGTGGTCTATCCGCCCAGCGCCTGAACTCGCCCGAATCCGGCGCGACGCGTAGAATGACCCCATGGAAAGCAAAGAAAAAGGCACCGACGTGATGCCCTCCGTGGCCGAGCAACTGCACACCGTGCGCGACTTCATCCGCTGGGGGGTGAGCCACTTCAACGCCGCCGGCGTCTGGTTCGGCCACGGCACCGACAACGCCCTGGACGAGGCCGTGACCCTGGTCCTGCACGCCCTCCACTTGCCCCACGACCTGCCCGCCGACTACCTGGACGCGCGCCTCACCGACGCCGAGAAGAAGGACGTCCTGCTCCTCTTGCAGCGGCGCGTGGCCGAGCGCCTGCCGGCCCCCTACCTCACCCACGAGGCCTGGTTCGCCGGCCTGCCCTTCTACGTGGACGAGCGGGTCCTCATCCCCCGCTCGCCCATCGCCGAACTCATCGAAGAGCGCTTCGAGCCCTGGGTGGACCCGGACGAGGTGCACGCCATTCTCGACATCGGCACCGGCTCCGGCTGCATCGCCATCGCCTGCGCCCACGCCTTCCCCCACGCCCACGTGGACGCCGTGGACGTTTCCGAGGACGCCCTCGAGGTGGCGCGCATCAACATCCGCCGGCACCACCTGGAAGACCGCGTGCGCGCCCTGCGCTCGGACCTCTTCTCCGCCCTCGCCGGGCGCCGCTACGACCTCATCGTCTCCAACCCCCCGTACGTGGACCGGGCCGAGATCGAGGCCATGCCCGAGGAGTACCGCCACGAGCCGCACCTGGCCCTGGCCGCCGGCGACGACGGTCTGGACCTGGTCCTGCCCCTGCTGGCCCAGGCCCCCGAGCACCTCAACCCCGGCGGTATCCTGGTGGTGGAGGTGGGCGCCAGCCAGGACGCCTTGGAGGCCCTGTTCCCCGAAGTCCCCTTCACCTGGCTGGAATTCGCCCGCGGCGGCGAGGGGGTGTTCCTCCTCACCGAAGCGCAACTGGCCGCCTACCACGGCGCCTTCCAGGCCGCCGCCGAAGAGCGCGCCGAGGCCCGCGCGCGCCTGCTGGAAACCCGCAAAACACCGGACGAGATGCCATGACCCGCGACGACCAGAGCACCGTCTTCGACTCCGAACTGATCCGCCGTTACGACACCGCCGGCCCCCGCTACACCTCCTACCCCACGGCGGTGCACTTCCACACCGGCTTCACCGAGAACGACTACCGCGCCGCCTGCGCCCGTTCCAACGACGCCCGCCCGCGCCGCAACCTGTCCCTGTATTTCCACATCCCCTTCTGCGACACGGTGTGCTTCTACTGCGGCTGCAACAAGATCGCCACCAAGAACCGCGCCCTGGCCCAGCCCTACCTGGACCGGGTGTACCGGGAACTGGAACTGCAATCGGCCCTGTTCGACGGCGAGCGCACCGTGGACCAGCTCCACTGGGGCGGCGGCACCCCCACCTTCATCAGCCACGCGCAGATGCGCGAGCTGATGGCCAAGACGCGCGAATTCTTCCGTCTCCACGACGACGACAGCGGCGAGTACTCCATCGAGATCGACCCGCGCGAGGCCGACGCCGAGACCATCGCCCTGCTGCGCGAGATCGGCTTCAACCGCCTGAGCATGGGCGTGCAGGACCTGGACCCGCGGGTGCAGAAGGCGGTCAACCGCATCCAGAGCGAGGAAGAGACCTGGGCGGTACTGGAGGCGGCGCGCGCCCACGGCTTCAAATCGGTGAGCCTGGACCTCATCTACGGCCTGCCCCACCAGAGCGTGGACAGCTTCATGGCCACCCTGGAGCGCGTCATCGAGGCCGGCCCCGACCGCCTGTCCGTGTTCAACTACGCGCACTTGCCGGAGATGTTCAAGCCGCAGCGGCGCATCAACGCCGAAGACCTGCCCAGCCCGCAGGAAAAGCTGGCCATCCTCCAGCGCACCATCGAACGCCTCACCGAGGCCGGCTACGTCTACATCGGCATGGACCACTTCGCCAAGCCCGACGACGAACTGGCGGTGGCCCAGCGGGAAGGCACCCTGTACCGCAACTTCCAGGGCTACTCCACCCACGCCGACTGCGACCTCATCGGCATCGGCGTCACCTCCATCGGCATGGTGGACGACTGCTACGCACAGAACGTCAAGGACCTGGAATCCTACTACCAGGCCCTGGACGCCGGCCGCCTGCCCATCCTCCGCGGCATCACCCTCGACGCCGACGACAAACTGCGCCGGCGCGTCATCACCGACCTCATCTGCCACTTCCGCCTCGACTACGCCGCCGTCGAACGGGACCACGGCATCGACTTCCGCGCCTACTTCGCCGACGAACTGAAACGCCTGGAGACCATGGAAGCCGACGGCCTCCTGCGCCTGGAGACGGACGGCATCCAAGTCCTCCCCCGCGGACGCCTCCTCATCCGCAACATCTGCATGGTCTTCGACCGCTACCTCAAGCAGGACCAGGGGCAGAGGTACTCCAAGGTCATCTGAGCGCGGATTCAGTAGGGCCTGGATCGGGATTGTTGGGCACCGAGAGGTGGTCGGTCGAAAACGTCCGGTTTCCGCGGATCATCGAATGGCGTTCAAGGCCTCGAGGTCTTTCGTCTCACAGCGGTTCCGAACCTTCGTTCAGGATCTCGATATAACGGCCATAGGCAAAGATACGGTTCCGTTTGCGCCCGGTGATTTCGTGCACGACGCCCAGCCGCTCCAAGGTCTCGATACATTTGGATGCCGTGGGATAGGAAAGCTCGGTTTGTTCCCGAACCTCGTTGATGGTGATCACAGGGCGCCGGCATAGCATCTGGTATGCGCGCAAGACGTTGCCGGCGCTGCGCCCCAAGCTCTGGATACGGGCCTCGTCTCCCTTGAACAATTCCACCAATCGGCGGGCTGTCTGCACGGCGTTGACCGCCGTGAGCTCGACGCCTTCCAAAAAGAAGTCGATCCAGCGTTCCCAATCCCCTTCACGCCGCACCGTGTCCAATAGCGCGTAGTATTGCTCACGGTGCTGCTTGAAGAAGAGGCTGAGGTAGAGCAACGGCTTAGAAAGCAGCCCTTCGTGGTGAAGAACGAAGGAAATCAGCAATCTGCCCAACCTGCCGTTGCCGTCGAGAAAAGGGTGAATGGTCTCGAATTGCACATGGGCCAACGCCGCTTTGACCAGAGTGGGATAGGGGCGACGGTCGTCGTGCAGAAAGCGCTCCAGGTCCGACATGCATGCTTCCACCCGTTGCGGGGGAGGGGGAACGAAGAGGGCGTTGCCCGGGCGGGTGCCCCCGATCCAGTTCTGGCTGCGGCGGAATTCGCCTGGTGATCGGGTGCTGCCACGGCCACGGGAGAGGAGCTTGGCGTGCATCTCCCGCAACAGGCGGTTGCACAGGGGGAAGCCCTCGGCCAGTCGGTGCACGCCGTGTTCCAGCGCGGCGACGTAGTTGGAGACCTCTGCCACGTCGTCGAAAGGCACGCCGGGGGCTTCCTCCAATTCGAAGAGCAGCAGGTCGGAAAACGAGGATTGCGTGCCCTCGATCTGTGAGGAGAGAACGGCCTCCCGCCGGACATAGGCGTAGAGAAAGACATCGGGATCGGGCAAGAGCAGGGTGACGCTGTCCAGCTTGCCCAAGGCCAGCGTGGCCCGTTCAAGCAGGCGCTGGCGGGCCCGTGAGAATTCCAATGGTGGGTGAGGAGGCAGGGGGGTTGGCACGAAGGCTCGCACCACTTCTCCATCGGTGGTGGAGGTCTCGTATGTGCCCGTCGGTCCACGCCGCATACCTGATCCTTGTTCAATTAACCTTGAATAAAGGTATTTGTTATTAAATTAATTATCAAATTGCTTTAATAATGGGCCGGGAACCTGTCGGTCCTGAGTCTCGCTACCGGTGACGGGTTAGGTAGCCATCGTCGAGCCTGGACCAACCGATGCACCAGGGTCGCCGTCCATCATCGCTTCGGATTCGATCCGCTAGGCCCCATCCTGCCCCCCGCGCTATACTTCCCGCCCTTTCCAGCGCGAGGTTTCCATGTCCGGCAATTCCTTCGGCAGGTTGTTCACCGTCACCACCGCGGGCGAGAGCCACGGCCCCGCCCTGGTGGCCGTCGTCGATGGGTGCCCGCCGGGGTTGGCGTTGGCCGATGCGGACATCCAGAAGGAACTGGACCGGCGCCGGCCGGGCACGTCGCGCTACACCACCCAGCGGCGTGAGCCGGATCGGGTGCGCATCCTCTCCGGCGTCTTCGAGGGGCGCACCACCGGCACGCCCATCGCCCTGCTCATCGAGAACGTGGACCAGCGCTCCCGCGACTACGGCGAGATCGCCCGCCGTTTCCGCCCCGGCCACGCCGACTACACCTACCAGCAGAAGTACGGCCTGCGGGACTACCGCGGCGGTGGCCGTTCCTCGGCGCGGGAGACGGCCATGCGCGTGGCCGCCGGGGCCATCGCCAAGAAATACCTGCGCGAGCGCCTGGGGGTGGTGGTGCGCGGCTACGTGCATCAGATCGGCCCCATCCGCGCCGAGCGGGTGGACTGGGCGGCGGTGGAGGAGAATCCCTTTTTCTTCCCGGACCCGGAACGCGTGCCCGAGCTGGAGGCCCTCCTCACCGCCGTGCGCAAGGAGGGGGACTCCATCGGCGCCGGTGTCACCGTGGTCGCCTCCGGCGTGCCGGTGGGGTTGGGGGAGCCGGTCTTCGACCGCCTGGACGCCGATCTCGCCCACGCCCTCATGTCCATCAACGCGGTCAAGGGGGTGGAGATCGGCGACGGCTTCGCGGTGGTGGAACAACGGGGCTCCCAGTACCGTGACGAGATCACCTCCGAGGGCTTCCTCAGCAACCATGCCGGCGGGGTCCTGGGGGGCATTTCCACCGGTCAGGACCTCATCGCCCGCATCGCCCTCAAGCCCACGTCCAGCATCCTCAGGCCCGGGCGGACGGTGGACGTGGAAGGGCGCCCGGTGGAGGTGGTCACCAAGGGGCGCCACGACCCCTGCGTGGGCATCCGCGCCACCCCCATCGCCGAGGCCATGACCGCCCTGGTGCTCATGGACCACTGGCTGCGTCACCGCGCCCAGAACGCCGACGTCACTTCCGCCACCCCGGTGATTCCATCGCGCCCCGGGGCGTGATGACCGCCGTTCCCTACTGGCGCCTGTCCGCCTTCTATCTGTTCTATTTCGCCTCCCTGGGGGCGTTGGTGCCCTACTGGAGCGTGTACCTGCAGGCGCGCGGCTTCGACGCGGCGCAGATCGGCACCCTGTTCGCCATCCTCATGGCCACCAAGATCGTCGCCCCCAATGTGTGGGGTTGGCTGGCCGACCACAGCGGCCGGCGCATGGCCATCATCCGCAGCGCGTCGCTGCTGTCCCTGGTCACCTTCCTGGGGGTGTTCTGGGTGGGTGGTTACTGGGACATGGCCCTGGTGATGGCGGCCTTCAGCTTTTTCTGGAACGCCACCCTGCCCCAGTTCGAGGCGATCACCCTCAATCACCTGGGGAAGGACAGCCACCGCTACGCCCATGTGCGTCTGTGGGGCTCGGTAGGGTTCATCGCCGCCGTCTTCGCCCTCGGCCCCCTGGTTGCGGGGCCGGGTATCCAGGCCCTGCCGTGGATCCTCGCCGCCCTGTTCGCGTTCATCTGGCTCTCCAGTCTGACGGTGGGGGAGGCCCCCGGGCGACCCCACGACGGCCCCCGGCCGGCACTGGGCACGGTGCTGCGGCGGCCGGAAGTGATCGCCCTGCTGCTGGTCTGTTTCCTCAACCAGCTCTCCCACGGGCCCTATTACCCCTTCTTTTCCATCCTCCTCCAGGGACACGGCTACCCCGGCCTGGCGGTGGGTGCCCTGTGGTCTTGGGGGGTGGTGGCGGAGATCGTCGTGTTTCTGATGGCCGGGCATCTGTTCGCTCGCTACAGCCTGCGCGCCCTCATGGTGGCCAGTCTCCTGCTCACCGCGCTGCGCTGGGTGCTCATCGCCCACCTGGTGGACCAGCCGGTGGTCATGGCCCTCGCCCAGACCCTGCACGCGGCCAGTTTCGGTCTCTACCACGCCGTCGCCATCCATCTGGTCCACCTCTATTTTCCTGGTGCCCTGGCGGGGCGGGGGCAGGCCCTCTACAGCAGCCTCAGTTTC
>WFVN01000118.1 GCA_015491615.1 Gammaproteobacteria bacterium | reverse complement strand
CCCTCGCAGATCGACACCCTGCTCCTCACCCATGGTCATCTGGATCACTGCGGGCGCATCCCCCTGTTGGTGAAACAGGGCTTTCGCGGCGAGATCGTCACCACCGCCGCCACCCGCGAGTTGGCCCGCCTGGTGATGCTGGACGCCGCCGGCATCCAAGAGGAGGACGCGCGCCGCGCCGAACGCCAAGCCAGGCGCCACGGCGGGCGCCCCATCAAACCCCTGTACACCGTCGAAGACGCCCTGTGGGCGATGGATTTCTTCGGCCGGGCAGTGAACTACGGCGACACGGTGGACCTGGGGCCGGGCATCCGCGCCACCTTCGTCGACGCCGGCCACATCCTCGGCTCGGCGCATGTGATCCTGGAACTGGAGGACCGGGGCGAACGCCGCACCCTGGTCTTCTCCGGTGACATCGGCAACCGCGGGCGCCCCATCGTCAATCCCTGGACGCCACCGCCCAAGGCCGACTTCGTGGTCATGGAGACCACCTACGGCGACCGCCGCCACCGCTCCGTGCCCGAGTCGGTGGAGGAGCTCTACCAGGCCATCGAGGACACCCTGCGCCGCGGCGGCAACGTGGTCATCCCCAGTTTCGCCTTGGAGCGGGCGCAGGAGATCCTTTACTTCCTGCGCGAGGGGGTGCTGGCCGGCCGCCTGCCCGGTTGGATGCCGGTGTTCCTGGATTCGCCCATGGCCATCACCGCCACCGAGATCTTCCGCCGCCACCCCGAGAGCGTCAACGAGACCACCCGGCGCCTGCTGGAAAAGGGCATCGACCCCTTCCGCCCGCCCAACCTGCACCTCACCCGGGAGACGGCCCAGTCCATGGCCATCAACCAGATCGAGGGCGGGGCGGTGATCATCGCCGGCTCGGGGATGTGTACCGGCGGGCGGGTGCGCCACCACCTCAAGCACAACCTGTGGCGGGAGGAATCCAGCGTGGTGTTCGTGGGCTTCGCCGCCGAGGGGACCCTGGCGCGGCAGATCATCGACGGCGCCCGCGAGGTGGACATCTTCGGCGAGCGCATCCAGGTGCGTGCCAAGATCTGGACCATCAACGGCTTCTCCGCCCACGCCGACCAGGGCGAGCTGCTGGAGTGGGTGGGGCACACCGGCCACCCCCGCCTCGTGTGTCTGGTGCACGGCGAGTTCGGCGGCGGCATGGCCGTCCTGGCGGATGTCCTGCGGGGGCGCGGCCGGCACGTCCTGGAGCCGGAGCTGCACCAGGCGGTACGTCTGCACTGAAGCGGGAATGCGGGGCCCCGGCCCGGTCGCGGATGGTGATCGGGGGCGTTCGTCGGTCAGCCCGACCCTCGTTCTCGGGGGGTCAGCCGGAGCGTTCGATTTCCTTCAACAGGGTCTTCGCCACCGGGTCGTCGCCGCTGAGGGCGGCCTCTCCCAGCCAGATTCCCAGGCGCCCTTCACGGCGGTGGACCACCTGCGCCCAGGTACGCGGCCACTCCCGCTCGGGACGGTCGGGGCGGGGGAGGATCACCTCCACGAAGCCGCTTTGGGGGAGGTGTTCCCCCTCGCAGGCGATGCCCACTCCTTCTCGGCTCACCTCGGTGATCCAACAGTCTGGGAATTCTTCTCCGTCACGGCTGCGCAAGCGGGCGGCGGTACGAACGGGGAGGCGGCGATGGCGGCGGTGTTCCATGCCGTGGGACGGGGCGTCTCGATCCATGGCGTTCACCGGGTGTCGGTCGGGGAATTTATTGACACAAGCATAGGCCAACCCCCCGTGCTAGGCTTGCCGATCGGAGACAACGACGAAAAATTGGGTCTCGCGCCATGTTTCCCATCGAAGACACCGTGCCCCGACGTCACCCCCCGGTGGTGGTGTGGACGCTCATCGTCGTCAACGCGGTGGTATTCTGGTATCAGATCTCCCTCACCCCCGAGCAGGCCCAGGCCCTGGCCTACCAGTGGGCGTTGGTGCCGCGGCGCTTCTCCGATCCGGCCTGGGCTCTCGCCCATGGCCTCGACCCATACAATTATTTGCCCTTCTTCACCAACATGTTCATGCACGGGGGGTGGGGACACATCATCGGCAACATGTGGGTGTTGTGGGTACTGGGTTCGGCAGTGGAGGACCGCTTCGGCCGTGGTCGTTTCCTGATTTTCTACGTATTGTGCGGCCTCGCCGCCAGTTTCACTCACTACCTTTTCAACGTCGCCTCGGAGATCCCCGCCCTGGGGGCATCGGGGGCCATCGCCGGGGTCATCGCCGCCTACGGGATAATGTTCCCGCGCGCGCGAGTCATCTTCGTCATCCCCATTTTCTTCTTTCCCTTCTTCTTCGACCTGCCGGCGCTGGTGTTCGCCCTCATCTGGTATCTGATGCAGGTGTTCCCGGGGGTGCTGGGGCTCATGCGCCCGGAGATGGGCGGGGGCATCGCCTGGTGGGCGCACATCGGGGGGTTCGTCGCCGGCGCCGTCCTGTTGGCCCTGTTCCGCCCGCGCCTGCGCCGGCGCCGTTACTTCCGCGACGAGACCCGCCTAGGTTACGGCACCCGGGGAGAAAAAGACTGATCGACCAGAGAACACGGAGCGAGCGACCATGAGCGTGATGGACATCTTTTGGCTGTTTTTCATCCTTTCGGCCCTGCAGCCGGTGATCCAGAAACAGATGACGGAGGCGGCACGTACGCGCAAGATCGCCGCCATCGAGGAGAAACGAGGCTCACGAATGATTCTCCTGGTACATCGCCAGGAGACCATGAACCTGCTGGGCTTTCCGGTGATGCGTTTCATCAACATCGACGACTCCGAAGCGGTGTTGCGGGCCATCCACATGACCGATCCGGACGTGCCCATCGACCTGGTCCTGCACACCCCCGGGGGCCTGGTGCTGGCTTCCCTGCAGATCGCCCGCGCCCTCAAGCAGCATCCGGGCAAGGTGACGGTGTTCGTGCCCCACTACGCCATGTCCGGTGGCACGCTCATCTCCCTCGCCGCCGATGAGATCGTCATGTCGCCGCATGCGGTGCTGGGGCCGGTGGATCCGCAGTTGGGCGAGTTCCCCGCCGCTTCCCTGGTGAAGGTGGTGGAAGAGAAGCCGGTGAAGGACGTGGACGACCGCACCCTGATCCTCGCCGACGTGGGGCGCAAGGCCATCGACCAGGTGTGCCGGTCGGTGGAGGAGCTACTGGAGGGCAAGATGCCCGAGGAACAGGCCAAGGAGTTGGCGCGCCTGCTCTCCACCGGCACGTGGACGCACGACTACCCCATCACCTTCGACCGCGCCAAGGATCTGGGCCTGCCGGTGTCCGACGCCATTCCCGAGGAGGTGCTGGAGCTGATGGCCCTCTACCCGCAGCCGGTGCGCAGGGCCTCCGGAGTGGAGTTCCTGCCCGGGCCGCGCGAGCGCTCGAACCGTACTGCCCTGCATTGAGATCGCGAAAGAGGGGTGTCGCCCCGAGCCTGGTGCCGGGCGACGATTGCGGGACGGGGCGGCCTGTGCCAAGATCCACTTGTCACGGACCTCGGGAGGGATCCCTTGACCTCGGACGTCTCACCCCTCGGTGGCATCGGTCTGCCACCCGCGCCGCAGGCGCGGGGCGTGCGCCCGGTTGCGCCGGTGACGCCGGTGCAGGAGCGCCCCGAGGATCGTTCCGCGCCTTCCCGCTTCGCCCCCTACGGCCCGGACCGCCCGCAAGGGCGTGCCGCGCGCGCCGTGCACGCCTACGAGTCCACCGCCCGCCTGATCCCCGCCGCGGATCCGGTGCTGGCCGGCCTGGATTGCTACGCCTGATTTCCCGTCTTTCAGTATCGTGCCCGTTCCAGGTGCCGGGCCCGCGCCAGGCCGATGGCCAGGTCCAGATGACGGGCGCCGCCGAAATCGGCGCCGGAGAGGTCGGCACCGGAGAGGTCGGCCTTGTGCAGGTCGGCGCGCCGGAAGAGGGCGCCGTTCAGGCGCGCGAGGGTGAGGTCGGCCCACTTCAGGCGCGCGCCGCGGAAGTCGGCATCGCTGAAGTCGCCCCGACGTAATACGGCTTTGCCCAGGTCGGCATCAGTGAAGCGGGTGCGGTGGGCGCGGGCGTAGCCCAGCTTGGCCAGTTGCATCACCGCCTCTCCCAGATCGGCCTCAGTGAGGTCGGCCTCGATGAAGTCGGCCTCGCGCAGATCGGCCCCGGAGAGGTCCGCTCGGCGCAGGTCGGCATGGATCAGTTTCACGCCGATCATCTGCGCATCGCGCAGGCGGGCGCCGGCGAGCACGGCGCCACGACCGTCGGCCACCGAGAGACGGGCGCCGCTGAGGTCGGCCCGGGTCAGGTCGGCCTTGACCAGCTCGGCACGGAAGAGGTCGGCGCCGCCAAGGCGCGCCTGACGCAGGCGGGCACCCCGCAGCCGCGCCCGGATCAGGCGGGCGCCGCTGAGGTCGGCGCCGGTGAGATCGGCGCCGGCAAGGTGGGCCTCGGTGAGGTCGGCCCGGGCCAGGGTGGCGCGTGGGAGGCGGGCGCGGGAGAGGTCCGCCAGGGCCCCGTGCGCGCCGGTCAGATCGGCTTCGGTGAGATCGGCTTGGGTCAGGCGCGCCCCTTCCAGCACCGCCCCGCGCCAACGGCTTCGGGGGGCGTGGACGTCCCCCAGGTGGGCGGCGCTCAGGTCGGCGCCATCCAACACCGCGCCGCTGAGGTCGGCGCCGCGCAGGTCGGCCCCGTGCAACAGGGCCCCCTGCAGGCGCGCCCCGGCAAGGCGGGCCTGGCGCAGGTCGGCGCCGCGCAGGTCCATCGCACGTAAATCGTGCCCGCCGAGATCGAAGCCGGCGAGACGGGCGTGGGGGGCGGCGCCGGTGGCCAGCAGGCGCGCCAGGGCGTCCGCATCCGGCGCGGGCGGGTGGCTGGCGCAGGCGGCCAGGAGGAGGGCGGGCAGGAGGGCGGTACGGCGCATGTCAGCCGGGCCAGAGGGGCCGCAGGGCGGTCACCAGGGCGAGGATGAGGAACGGAAAGATCAGGTTCAGGCGCAGGCCGGCGCGGGCCATGTCGCGCATTGCCACGCGCCCGGTGGCGAAGACGATGGCGTTGGGGGGCGTCGCCACCGGCAGCATGAAGGCGCAGGAGGCGGCCAGGGTGGCGGCGAGGAGAACGGTGGAAAGGTCATGACCGTTGGCCAGGGCGACGGCGGCGAGGATGGGCAGCATGACCTGGGTGGTGGCGGTGTTGCTGGTGACCTCGGTGAGGAAGACGATGAGCGCCGCCACCCCGAGGATCACCAGGGGCAGGGGCACGCCGGCGAGGATCTGCGACTGGCTGCCGATCCATTCGCTGAGCCCGGAGCGCTGCATGCCCATGGCAAGGGCGAAGCCGCCCCCCAGGAGGATGAGGATCTCCCAGGGCAGACGGCCGATGGCGCGGTGGTCCAGCACCGCCCGCCCGTCGCGCACGGGCACCAGGAACAGGAGCAGGGCGGCGACCATGGCCACGGTGCCGTCGTCCACCCCCGGGTAGGGGAGGAGGGCGGACCAGCCGGGAAGGTGGAAGTCGTCCCCCTGGATGCCCCGGCGGGTGAGCCAGGCGAGGGCGGTGAGGCCCAGCACCCAGGCGACGAAGGCCTGGTCGCGCCCCATGGGGCCGAGGGCGCGGCGCTCCTCCACCAGGCCCGCGCCGGCGCCGGCGTCCCAGGCGAGGCCGCGCAGGCGGCGGGCGAAGAGGAACAGCACCACCGCCAGGCCCGCCGCCACCATGGGCACCCCCACCAGCATCCACTGCAGGAAGCTGGGCACCAGAGCGGTGTCCTGCTGGCGCAGGTTCTCCAGCAGGACCAGGTTGGGCACCGTGCCCACCGGCGTGCCCATGCCGCCGAGGTTGGCGGCGTAGGCCACGGCCAGCAGCAGGGCGGGGGCCAGGCGCGCCAGCCGGGCCGTGTCCAGGGTCTGTTCCAGGCGCGCCAGCACGGCCATGGCGATGGTCACCATGAGGAGGGTGGTGGCGGTGTTGGACACCCACATGGAGAGGAAGGCGGTGGTGAGGGCGAAGCCGGCGAGCAGGGCCAGGGGGCTGCCGTGCAGACGCGCGAGGATGGCCAGGGCGATGCGTCGGTGCAGGCCGGTGCGTTCCATGGCCTGGGCGATGAGGAAGCCGCCCACGAACAGGAACATGATGCTGGTCATGTAGCGGGGGGCGGTCTCCTTGGCGGTGGCGATGCCGGTGAAGGGGAAGGCCACCAGGGGGATGAGGGCGGTGACCGCCAGCGGCACGCACTCCGAGAGCCACCACAGGGCCATCCACAGGAGGATCCCGAGCATGAACGGCGCGCGCGGGTGCTCGGGGATCTCCACCGCCAGGGGGGTGAGCACGGCCAGCAGCGGTCCCAGGACGAGGGCGGTACGTTGCC
>WFVN01000117.1 GCA_015491615.1 Gammaproteobacteria bacterium | reverse complement strand
TCACCTGGGGGTGGCCGGGGGCGGGGCGGGTGCGCGTGTCGCGCACCACCTGCACCGTTTTCAGGCCCGCCGCGTGGGCGGCGTCCAGTTCCTCGGGCACGTCGGAGAGGAACAGGATCTCCCCCGGCGGCAGGCCGATGGCCTCGCTGATGCGCCGGTAGCTCTCTGGCTCCCGCTTGTGGCCGATGCGGGTGTCGAAATAACCCGAGAACAACGGCGTGAGGTCGCCCGCCTCGGTGTGAGCGAACAGCAGCCGCTGGGCCTGTTCCGAGCCGGAGGAGTAGATGTACAGGTCGAGCCCGGCGTCCTTCCAGCGGCGCAGGGTCTCGGACACCTCCGGATAGACGTGGGCGCGCAGGCTGCCGTCGGCGTAGCCCTGCGCCCAGATCATCCCCTGCAGGGCCTTCAGGGGGGTGGCCTTGCGGTCCTCGTCGATCCAGCGCTTCAAGGTCTCGATCACTCCGGCGAGGTTCAGATCCTCGCCCACCTCGCGGCGCACGGCGCGGATCTGCTCGGCCACTTCCGGGTCGTCGGCGTGGGCGCGCAGGAAGTCCGCCAGGCGCTCGCGGGCGTAGGGGAAGAGCACGTCGTGGACGAAGGCGATGTCGGTGGTGGTGCCTTCGATGTCCAGGAGCACGGCGCGCGCCATCAGAAGGCCTCCAGGCGCGGGAAGCGGCGGGCGATGGGGTCGCCGGTGTAGTCGGCCACCCAGCCCTCGGGGGTGGTGAACAGGCGGATGCACTGGAAGTCGGGGGCGGCGCCCATGTCGAACCAGTGGCGGGGGCCGGCGGGGACGCTGATGAGGTCGCCGCCCTCGCACAGGACGCCGTACACCGCGCCACCGGTGTGGATGTAGAACAGTCCCCGCCCGCGCACGAAGAAACGCACCTCGAAGTCGCTGTGGGTGTGCTCGTCCAGGAACTTGGCGCGCAGGGCCTCGCGCTCGGGGTGCTCGGGGGTGAGGGCGATGACGTCCGCCGACTGGAAGCCGTAGCGTTCCTTGAGGCGTTCCACCTGCGGAGCGTAGGCGGCGAGGATGGCGTCGGGGTCGGCGTCGGGCGGCAGGGGCTGGTCGGCTTGCCAGCGTTCCAGGAGCACGCCGGCCTCGTCCAGGCGCGCGGCGATCTCGTCGTGGTCCCGGATCTCGCTCTGCAGTTCACCCGTCTCGTCGAAGATCTTGAGGGTGGTCATGGGCACGTTCCTCCCTGTTCGTGGGGTTGGGCGGACTCATTGTACGGGGCCGGGCAGGCGGGTGTCAGGGGCGCGGCGTCGGTCGTGGTCCACGGTCAACGGGGGATGGCCCGCCTCAGAGGCGGTGAAAGTGCTCGGCCAGGAGAGGGGCGAAGCGGGCCTTGTCCACCAGGAAGGCGTCGTGCCCCTGGAGGGAGGGGAGGCGGGCGAAGCGCACCGCCTGGCCGCCGGCGCGCAGGCCCTCGGCGATCTCCGCCTGCTGGGTGACGGGAAAGAGGAAATCGGTCTCCACTCCCACCACCAGGTGCGGGGCGCGGGGCAGGCGGCGCGCCAGGGGGACGAGGCCGCCGTGGTCGTCGATGTCGAAGCGGTCCATGGCACGGGAGAGCTGCAGGTAGCTGTTAGCGTCGAAGCGCTCCACGAATTTGCGCGCGTTGGCCTCCAGGTAACTCTCCACCTGGAAGCCGGCGGCGAAGGGGTGGAGCTGGTCGCCGCAGTAGCGCTCGCGGCCGAAGCGCAGGTCCCACTCGGCGCCGGAGCGGTAGGAAATGAGCCCCAGCTTGCGCGCCAGACGCATCCCCTGCACGGGACCCGGGCCGGGGTAGTAACGGCCGCCGGCCCAGTCGGGGTCGCCGGTGACCGCCTCCCGTTGCAGGGAGCGGATGGCGATGGCGGTGGCGGTGGCGCGCGGGGCGCTGCTGATGAGGGTGAGGCCGCGCACCGATTCGGGATGCATGGCGGCCAGGGCGAGGGCCACCATACCGCCCATGGAGGTGCCCACCAGGTGGTAGCGCTCGTGGCCCAGTTGCGCTAGGGCGCGCCAGGCGGCTTCGGCCAGGTCCTCGATGGCCAGCGCGGGGAAGTCGGGGCCGTAGGGGGCGCCGGTGGCCGGGTCGAGGCTCGCCGGGCCGGTGGAGCCGAAGCAGGAACCCAGGTGATTGAGGCAGACGACGTGGTGGCGGCGGGTGTCCAGGGGCCGGTCGGGGCCGATGACGAATTCCCACCAGCCGGGGGCCGGGTCCTCCGGGGAGGCGGCGGCGTGCGCCGAGGGGGAGAGCCCGGGGAGAATGACCACGGTGGTGCCGCTCCCGGCCTCGCCCCAGGTCTCGTAGGCGATGTGCACCGTCTCCAGGGTGGCGCCATGGCGCAAGGGCAGGGGGCCCTCCAGACGCACGCAACGGGTGGCCGGGGAGAGGCCCGGGCGCAAGCGGAGCAACGATTGGCAGGGGAGCTTCCTGGGTGTCGTCATGGGGGAATTATACGTCGAGGCGGGCGATCCTCAGAACCACCAGGTCTCGGGATCGGGAACGGGTGCATGCCGGCCCAGGGTCTTGAGGCCCTTGACGCAGCGCACGGTGAGCCATATCAGCCACCACAGGAAGATCAGGTAACCTACCAGGAAGGCGGAGAGGAACAGGCCGATGACCAGGTAGAGGAGGCCCATCCAGAAGGTGCGGATCTGGTAGCGGTAGTGGGTCTGTAGCCACGGGGACGCATCCCCCCGATAGACGTAGGCGGTAATCACGCCGATGACGCCCAGCAGGTGGATGAGGATGCCGGCGAGGTAGAGGAAATAGACGATCCGTGCCGGAGTGGCGGGGTCTTTTCCCTGGGGCGGTTCCTGGGCCGGTGCGGGGGGCTCGGGCGCCATCTCAGCCTTCCCTCTTGGCCGGCGGTCCGCCCCACAGCCAGGCGGCGCCGCGTACGCCGGAGGCGTCCCCGTGGCGGGGCGGGGCGAGGCGGGTGAGGACTTGGTCGGAGAAGATCCATTCGCCCCACAGGCGGGGTACCTGGCGGTACAGGTGGGGCATCTGGGAGAGGCCGCCGCCGAGGACAATCACCTGCGGGTCGAAGACGTTGACGACGGTGGCCAGGGCGCGCGCGCTATCGTCGCCGTTGTCCGCCCGTTGGGCGATCTGGCGGGCGGTGAGTTCTTCGCCCGTGCGGCGCCGGTGGTCGGCGGCCAGGCCGGGGCCGGAGAGCCAGGTCTCGATGCAGCCATGGCGGCCGCAGTAGCAGGGCGGGCCGGGGCGTTCGTCGTCCTCCGGCCAGGGTAGGGGGTTGTGGCCCCACTCGCCGGCGATGGCGTTGGCCCCGGTGAGGACGCGTCCCCCCACCACCAGGCCGCCGCCCACTCCGGTCCCCAGGATCACCCCGAAGACGGTGCCCGCCTGCGTGCCGGCGCCGTCCACCGCCTCGGAGAGGGCGAAACAGTTGGCGTCGTTGGCGAGGCGCACCGGTCGCCCCAGACGCGCCTCCAGGTCGGCGCGCAGGGGGCGGCCGTTGAGCCAAGTGGAGTTGGCGTTCTTGATGAGACCGCCGCGGGGGGACTCGGCCCCGGGGATGCCCACCCCCACGGTGCCCCGCGCCCCTAGCTCGGCCTCGGCGGCTTCCACCAGGCGGGTGATGTTCTCCACCGTCGCCCGGTAGTCGCCTCGTGGGGAAGGTACGCGCCGGCGATAGCGCTCGCGCCCGCGGCGGTCGAGGGCGACGATCTCCGTCTTGGTGCCGCCCAGGTCCACCCCCAGGCGCAGCTCGGGCAGGGTCTGCGTCATGACCCGATTGTGCCTAAACTCCGAGGCAAAACCAAAAGGAGGCCGACCATGCCGCTGTGGACGCTGATCCTGGTCCTGCTCGCCTTCCCGGCCGCCGCCGAGCCGGATGCCGCGGCCATCGTCCGCGCCGCCATCGAGCACTACCGGGGCAAGACCTCGTGGATGCGCTTGGAGATGGTGGTCAACCGCCCGGACTGGGAGCGGCGCCTGCGCCTGGAGGCGTGGACGCAAGGACTGGACCGCTCCCTGGTGCGCGTCCTCGCGCCGCGCAAGGATGCCGGCAACGCCACCCTCCTGGTGGGCGACGCCATGTGGATGTACAACCCGCGGGTGAATCGAGTGATCCGCATCCCCGCCAGCATGATGAACCAGAGCTGGATGGGCTCGGACTTCTCCAACGCCGACATCGCCCGCAGCGACGACCTCATCGACCAGTACGAGCACCGCCTGTTGGGGGTGGAACGGGTGGACGGCCACCGCGCCTGGCGTATCCGCTCCATCCCCCACGAGGACGCGCCGGTGGTGTGGGGGTTCGAGGACAGCCTCATCCGCGACGACTACGTCATCTTGGAACATACCTACCACGACCAGGCGGGCGTGTTGGTGCGGCGCCTGACGGCGCGAGAGATCGGCGAGCTGGATGGTCGTCCTTATGCGTTGCGCGAGCGTATGGAACGCCTCGACAAACCCGGCCACTGGACCGAGGTGCACATCCTGGAGGCGCGCTTCGACCGGCCCTTGCCGGCGGGCTTGTTCACGCTCGCCAACCTGCGCAATCCCCGTCCATGAGCCTGCTCGCGCGCATGGCCTGGCGCAATCTGTGGCGCAATCCACAGCGCAGCCTCCTCTCCCTTGCCGCCATCGCCTTCGGTGTCACCCTGCTGGTGTTCTCGGTGGGATTGCAGATCGGTGGTTACGAGCAGATGATCGGCAACACCGTACGCTTGCTCACCGGCCTCGCTCAGGTGCAACGCCCCGGCTACCTGGACGCCCCGCGCCTGCGTTTGGACATCCCCGCCGCGCGGGATCTGCGCGCGCGCCTGGAAGCGGGCCTGCGTGAGCTCGCCCCGGGCGTGGTGGTGGCCCCGCGGGCGCAGTCCTTCGTCCTCCTCTCCTCCGAGCGGCGCAGCCTGGGGGCGTTGCTGGTGGGGGTGGACCCACGCGCCGAGGCACGCCTCTCCTCCCTCCCCGGCACCGTGCACAGGGGGCGCTATTTACGGACGGGGGAAGAAGTGGTGCTGGGGGCCGCCCTGGCGCGCAACCTGGGTCTCGCCCCGGGCGACGAGGTGACCGTCCTCGGCAGCGCCCGCGACGGCTCGGTGGTGGCTACCGTCCTCACCGTCGTCGGGGTCTTCGAGAGCGGCGCCCGGGAGCTGGACCGCAGCCTGGCGCAGATGCCCCTGGCCACCTTCCAGGACCTGTTCGCCATGCCCGACCGGGTGCACGCTCTGGTTCTCGGCGAGGCCCCTTTGGACGCCCTTCCCGAACTGGTGCGCCGGACGCGTGCCCTGCTGCCGCCCGATCCGCCCCTGGCCGTGCTCACCTGGGAGCACATCGAGCCGGGGGTGAAGCAGGCCATCGAGATGGACTTCGCCTCCGGCTGGCTCATGTACCTCATCCTCGTGCTGGTCATCACCTTCAGCATCCTCAACACCTTCCTCATGGCGGTGCTGGAACGCCGGCGCGAGTTCGGTGTCCTCCTCGCCCTGGGCTTCCGTCACGGCCGCCTGTTGCGACTGGTGCTGTGGGAGGCCGCCCTCCTCACTGCCCTCGGGGTGCTCCTGGGGATGGCCCTGGGGGCGGCGCTGGTGGCCTACTTCGCGGTGCACGGCATCACCTTCGAGGGCATGGAGGTGTACGCCGAGCAGTTCAACCTGCCTCCTTACCTGACCCCCAAGCTCACCCCCTTCGTCCTCTTCTCCGGGCCGGCGGTGGTGCTGGCGGTGACCCTCCTGGCGGCCCTCTACCCGGCCAGCCGCGTGCGCGCCGTGGATCCGGCCGAGACCACCCGGGAGGTGGGCTGATGGGGCGCGCCGGCCTGCTGCTGCGGCTCGCCTGGCGCAACCTGTGGCGCAATGCCCGCCGCACGGTGATCCTGCTCCTGGCGGTGACCTTGGGGGTGGCGGCCATGGTATTCGCCGCCGCCTTCTCGCGGGGGATGGTGGTGGCCATGGTAGACGACGCCATCGATCACCTCCCCGGGCACGTACAGATCCATGCCCCGGGCTACCGCGACGACCCCGCCGCCGAACACCGCTTCCCCTACCCGCAGGGGAGGCTGCGGGCGGTCCTGGACGGCCCCCTGGTGGCCGCCTGGGCGGCGCGCGTGCGGGTGCCGGTGGTGGTGGCGAGCGAATACGACACCGCCGGCGTCACCCTCCTGGGGGTGGAGCCGCGGCGAGAGGCGGCCCTGGCCTACCTGGGGCGCGCGTCCGTGGACGGGCGCCCCTTGGCGGACGCGAATGATGCCGGCCTGCTCATCGGCCGGCGTCTGGCCGAGCGCCTGGACACCGTCCGCGGGCGGCGCGTGGTGATCACCGCCCAGGGGGCCGACGGGGCCCTGGCGGACCGGGGCTTTCGCGTGGTGGGCCTGTTCCGCAGCCCCTGGTCCTCGGAGGAGAAGGGCATCGCCCTCACCGGCCTGGCCACCGCCCAGCGCCTGCTGCGCCTGCCCGGCGAGGTGAACGAGGTGGCCGTGCGCGCCGCCGACCCCGAGCGCCTGGAAGCTCTGGTGGCCGCCCTGCGCGCCGCCGCGCCGGAGCTGGAAGTGGCGGACTGGCGTACCCTCTCCCCCCTCACCCACGCCGGCCAGCAGCTCTACAGCCAGTTCACCTGGGTGTGGTACCTGGTGGTATTTCTGGGGATGGCCTTCGGCCTGGTCAACACCCTGCTCATGGCGGTGCTGGAACGCACCCGCGAGTTCGGCCTCTTTCTCGCCCTGGGCATGCGCCCGCGCTGGATCCTGGGCCAAGTGTGGTTCGAGGCCCTGTTGGTCCTCGTCCTCGGCCTGGCGGCGGGCAATGGCCTCGCCTTGGCCCTGGCGCGGGCCCTGGGAGAGGTGGATGTCTCCGCCTTCGCCGCAGGGGCGGAGCTGGCCGGATTGGCCCAGCGCATTCCCCTCATCATCCACGGCGGCGACCTGGCCCTGGCCAACGGCCTGGTCCTGGCCCTGGGACTGGCCGCCGCCCTCTACCCGGCCTGGCGGGCGGCGCGGCTGGCGCCGGTGCGGGCCCTGCGAAGGAACTGATCATGGACGCCCTGGTGACGTTGCGCGCAGTGACCAAGACCTACCGCCAGGGGGAGGTGGACGTGCCCGCCCTGCGCGGGGTGGACCTGGACATCGCCGCCGGTGAGTTCGTTTGCCTCTCCGGCCCCTCCGGCTCGGGCAAGACCACCCTCCTCAACCTCATCGGCGGCCTGGACACCCCCAGCGGCGGGCACATCCAGGTGGCGGGCCGCGACCTCGCCCGCCTCTCCCCCGGCGAACGGGCCGAGTTGCGCCTGCGCCACATCGGCTTCGTTTTCCAGGCCTACAACCTCATCCCCGTCCTCTCGGCACAGGAGAACGTGGAACTGGTCATGGAACTGCAAGGGGTGGGGGCCGCCGAGCGCCACGCCCGCGCCCGGGCGATCCTCGCCGAGGTGGGGCTGGCCGGTCTCGAGGGGCGCCGCCCCGCCGCCCTCTCCGGCGGCCAGCAGCAGCGCGTGGCGGTGGCACGCGCCATCGTCTCCGCGCCGGACCTGGTCCTCGCCGACGAGCCCACCGCCAACCTGGACTCGGAGAACGGCCGCCGGTTGCTGGAGATCATGCGCCGTCTCAATGGCGAGCGGGGCGTCACCTTCGTCATCTCCACCCACGACCCGGAGGTGATGGCCTTCGCCCGCCGCCTGATCCGCCTCCACGACGGCCGTATCCAGGCCGACGAGCGCCGCGATGGCCCGCCCTGAGCGCCTCGCCGCCGCCCTCCTGGGGCTGAGCCTGGCCCTGCCCGCCCTCGCCGCCGGCGGTCACCTCAAGCTGCTCGCCGGGCACGTGGACGGGCAAGGCGTGGCCGCCTGGGACCTGCGCCTGCAGGGCGGCCTCGCCCGCGGCCCGTGGGAGGGGCGCGCCGCCCTCCAGTCCCTCGGCCTGCGCCAGCGCGGACCGGCCCCCGTCCCCCTGCCCGACGATGCCCGCCGGGCCATGGATCTGAGCCGGACGGCCGAGGACGGGGACTGGCGCCGGGTGACCCGGGTGGACCGCCTATGGCTGGGGCGTGCCGGGCCGCGCTGGCGCTGGCGCCTGGGGCGCCAGGCCATCTCCTGGGGGCAGGGCCTGGCGTACAACCCGGTGGATGTTTTCGCCCCCTTCCCGCCGGCGGCCATCGACACCGAATACAAGCCCGGCGAGGACGCCTTCCACCTCCAGGGCCTGCTGCCCGACGGCACCGACCTCCAGGCCCTGGAGGTGGAAGGCGTCCTCGCCGGGCTTGTATTCGGTGTCGATGGCCGCCGGCGGGAAG
>WFVN01000116.1 GCA_015491615.1 Gammaproteobacteria bacterium | reverse complement strand
CCACATGCCCGAACTGGACTGGCCCTGGGGCTATCCCCTGGCGCTGGCCCTCATGGTCGCCACCGGCATCGCGCCCTACTGGTACTTCAAACGCAAGGGCTGGCTGTAGGAAGTTTCTCAAGAAGATCCGATGGCTTGTCGATAGAGGGGCGACGCAATCCACAGGGTAGCCCCGATGATCGACAAGAGCCGACTCCTCCACTACGGCGCCATCGCTCTCCCCTCTTTGCTCGCGGTCTTCGCCGGCCTCCTTCTGGCCACCTGGGGCGTTCTCTCCGGCCCCCTCATGGTCGTCGCCGGCATCGGTGTCGCCCTGGTGCTGATTCCGGTGTTCGCCTACGCGGCGCAGATCTGGCTCAACGCCCAGATCCGCGGCGTGGCCGAGGCCCTGGAGGGCTTCGGGGAGGACAGTCGCCTGGACGTGAGCAAGCGCCTGGAAGAGCCGGACAACCCACAACTGGCCCGCCTGGTGCGCGCTTACAACCACCTGGCGAAGGGCATCCAGGAGATGGTGCAGGCCTTCACCAAGACCAGTACCGAGCTGGGCATCATGTCCTCGCAGATCACCGAGATCACCGAGCGCACCCAGCGGGAAGTGTTGCGCCAGCAGCACGAGACCGACCAGGTGGCCACCGCCATGAACGAGATGAGCGCCACCGTGGAGGAAGTGGCCCGTCATGCCGCCAACGCCGCCGAGGCGGCCCACACCGCCGATACCGCCGCCAACGAAGGGGCGCAGATCGCCGAGGAGACGCGCGCCGGCATCGAAACCCTGGTGCAGGAGGTGGACCGCGCCGCCGAGGTGATCAAGAAATTGGACGAGGAGAGCAACAACATCGGCGTGGTGCTGGACGTCATCAAGAACATCGCCGAGCAGACCAACCTGCTGGCCCTGAACGCCGCCATCGAAGCGGCCCGCGCCGGCGAGCAGGGACGTGGTTTCGCGGTGGTGGCGGACGAGGTGCGCACCCTCGCCTCCCGCACCCAGCAATCCACCCAAGAGATCGAGGAGATGATCACCCGCCTGCAGGCAGGGGCCACCGAATCCGTGAAAGTGATGAACAACGCCCTGGAGAAAGGGCACGAGGGGGCACGGCGGGTGGAGCGCACCGCCGAGGCCCTGGCGGACATCCTCGGTGCCGTGCAGGCCATCAACGAAATGAACACCCAGATCGCCACCGCCGCCGAGGAACAGAGCGCCGTGGCCAACGAGATCAACCGCAACATCACCAACATCAGCGAGGTGGCCCACCACACCACCCAGGCCGCGGAAGACGCACTCCATGCCGGTGTCGAACTGGCCGACCTGTCCATGGAGCTGCAACAACTGGTCAAAAAGTACGAGCTGGGCGCCGGCAGCACCCTGGACCTGTCCGCCGCCAAGGCCGCCCACCTGGCCTGGAAGGCCCGGCTGCGCGCCTTCCTCGACGGCGAGGAAGGCCTCACCGAGGAACAGGCCGTCTCCCACAAGCATTGCGATTTCGGCAAGTGGTACTACGGCGTGGGGCTGGGCAAGTACGGCCACATCCAGGCCCTCAAAGACCTGGAAGCGCCGCACGAGGAACTGCACAAGCTCATCCGCGAGATCATCCGCCTCAAGAGCGCCGGCGATCTGGAGGCGGCCGAGGAGGGCTACCGGCAGGTGGACCACCTCTCCCAGCGCATCGTCTCCCTCATCGACCAAGTGGAAGAAGCGGTCAACGGCGGCGCCTGAGGCCGATTCCGTTCCCGTCAGTCATCGGCCGCCCCCCTGGGGTCGGCCTTTTTCGTTGCCGGGGTTCTTCCCCCGTCGGCGCCCCGCGCCAGGGCCTCCACCAAGGCGCAACCGGTGTCTTTCGCCCCCGCCTCGCAGCGGGCCAGCAGGTCCTCCAGGGCGCCGGCCATGGCCTCCAGATCCCGCTGGCGGGCGCGGATGCGTTCCAGCTTCTGCCGCGCCAGGGCCTGCACCTCGCGGCAGTGGCCGTCCCCCAGGGAGAGCAGTTCGGCGATCTCCTTGAGGGTGAAGCCCAGATCCTGGGCCCGCTTTATGAAGCGCAGGCGCACCACCGTCTCCGGCGGGTAGCAGCGATAGCCCTGCAGCGGCTTGGGGGGTTCCTGAATGAGCCCCAGGCGCTGGTAGTAGCGCACCGTCTCCACGTTGACACCGGCCTCGCGCGCCAGCCGGCCGATGGTGAGCCCCCTCATCCGGCGCAGCAGGAGAGGCGGGAAACGTCCTTGGTGAAGGTCTGGGCGGCCAGTTTCAGCCCCTCCACCTCGGTGAGGTAGGGGAACAGGGTGTCGGCCAGGTCCGTCACCGTCATCCCCGCGCGCAGGGCCAGGGCCGCCGCCTGCACCACCTCCCCGGCCCGGGGGGATACCAGCCGCGCCCCCAGGAGGCGGCCGTCTCTCTCATCGGCGATGAGTTCCATGAAGCCGCGGGTGTCGAAATCGGCCAGCGCCCGGGGGACGTGCTCCAGGGGCAGGGTGCGGGTGGTCACCGACCGCCCTTCTGCCCGTGCCGCTTCCACACCCAGGCCCACCAGGGCCACCTGCGGGTCGGTGAACACCACTTGCGGGAGGACGGAGAGGTCCAGCGCCGCGCCCGCCTCGCCCAACATGTGGCGCGCCGCCACCGTGCCGGCGCGGGCGGCCACGTAGACGAACTGCGGCAGGGCGGTGCAGTCACCGGCGGCATAGATGTGCCCCTGGCGGGTGCGCAGGTGGGCGTCCACCGGGATCGCCCCGCGCGCGTCCGTGTCGATGCCGGCGGCGGCCAGATCCAGGCCGTCGGTGTTGGGGCGGCGTCCGGTGGCCACCAGCAGGTGGCGGGCCGAGAGTTCGCGCCCGTCCTTCAGGCGCAGGCGAAAGCCCTCGGCACCATGGGAGACGGCCTCGGGCTCACCGCGCACCACCTCCATGCCCTCCTCGCGGAAGACCGCCTCCAGGGCGTCGCCGATGGCCTCCCCCGCGGCCTTGAGGAGGGGCGAGCGGCTCACCACGGTGACGCGCGCCCCCAGGCGGGCATGGGCCTGCGCCAGTTCGCAGGCGACCACCCCGCCCCCCAGCACCAGGAGGGATTCCGGCGGGGACTCGGCGAACAGGGCCTCGGTGGAGGTCCAGTAGGGGGTGCCGGCGAGGCCGGGCAGGTCGGGGATGGCCGGGCGGGCACCGGTGGCGATGAGGAAGCGGTCGGCGGTGAGCCGTTCTTCCCCCGCCTCCGTGCGCACCGCCAGGGTGT
>WFVN01000115.1 GCA_015491615.1 Gammaproteobacteria bacterium | reverse complement strand
CACCTGCACCTGAATCTCTCTGGTGCCCCCGATCTGGCCGGCCTGCCGCGCGGCGAGACGCGCGAGGTGGTGGCCGTTTCCACCCCCCGGCCCACCTACCCGGTGCGTGCCCAGCGCCTGGGCCTGTCCGGCAAGGTGGTGGTGGAGTTCACCGTGGACGAGAGCGGTGCGGTGCGCGACCCGCGCATCGTCGAGGCCGATCCGCCGGGGGTGTTCGACCGGGCGGTGCTGCGCGGGGTGCGCCGGTGGAGTTTCAAGCCGCGCCAGGAGGATGGCCGCCCGGTGGCGGTGCGCATCCGCCAGACGGTGGTCTTCACCCCCGGGGAGGACGGCTGATGCGCCGCGTCCTGTTCCTTGCCTTTTTGTTCCTGGCCCTGCCCGCCGGCGCCCAGGTGGGGGAAGTGGGGGCGCGCGTGGGGGCGGCCCTGGCCATCGTCGCCGAGGCCATGGACGCCGGCCGCGACGAGGATGCCCTGGCGCGCCTGGAGGTCCTCCGCCAGCGGCACCTCAACCCCGTCGAGCGGGCCCTGGTGGAGCGTACCCGCGCCTATCTCCTGGCACGCCAGGAACGCTTCGAGGCGGCCATCGACGCCCTGCGCGCCGCTCTCGACACCGGCGCCCTCCAGGGGGAGGTCTTGCAGGCGGTGCGCCTGGACCTGGGCCAGCTCCTCCTCGCCCAGGGGCGCGATCGGGAGGGGCTGGCGCTGCTGGAGGCCTGGCGCGCCGACGGCGGTCGCTTGAGCGCCCCGCTGGTGGACTGGATCGCCTACGCCTACTACCGCAACGGCCGCAAGGCCGAGGCCGCGGCCCTTCTGGACGAGGCACTGGCGCGTTTTCCGCCGCGGCGCAACTGGTACGAGCTGCGTGCCGCCCTCTACCAGGAGGCGGGGGAAGACGCGCGCGCGGTGGCCCTGTTGCAAGAGGCCCTCGACCGCTTCCCCGGCGCGGGGGCCCTGTGGCGGCGCCTGGCGGCGGCGCAACTGGCCCTGGAACGCCCCGAGGCGGCCCTCGCCAGCCTCCTCATCGCCGACGGCCAGGGCCTCCTGGGGCCCGAGGACCGGCTCCTCATCGCCCGTCTGTTCAACCAGGTGGGCGCCCCCTACCACGGGGCGCGCCTGTTGCGGGCGGTGCTGGACTCGGGGGCACTGTCCTCCGAGGCCGACCACTGGGGCCTGGTGGGGGAGCTACTGGCGCAGGCGCGCGAGCGGCAAGCCGCCCTGACCGCCTTTGCCCGCGCCGCCGAAGGGACCGAAGATGGCCGCTGGGACCTGCGCCGCGGCGAGCTGTTGCTGGAGACGGGCGATTGGGGCGGCGCCGAGGCGGCCCTGGCGCGCGCCTTGGAGCGGGGCGTGGAGACGGCGGCCCGCCCCCGTGCCGCCTATCTGCTGGGGGTGGCCCTGGCCCAGCAGGGACGTGTAGACGAAGCCCGCGACCGCTTCCAGGCGGTGCGTGGGGATGCGCAACTGGGACCCTACGCGCGCCGCTGGCTGCAGCGTCTGGGCTGAGTCAGGCGAGGGGGCGGACCAGGTCCGGGTCGTCGTGGCGTGGGTCGTTGACCCGCCGGCTCACCGGATAGGCGCGCACGGCCGTATCCTCGATGGGGTGCAGCAGGGCCTGGAGGCGCGCAAGCGGGGTGGTTGGATCGAGCCAGGCGTCGTAGTCCTCACGCTGGAGGATCACCGGCATGCGCTCGTGGATGGGGCGCAGGGCGGCGTTGGCGTCGGTGACGACGATGGTGAAGCTCTCCACCGGCGTCTCGCCCTTGTCCCGGCGCTCCCACAGGCCGGCGAAGGCAAACAGGGGAGCGTCGGCGGGGACGATGGCGTAGGGCTGCTTGCCGCGCGGCCCCGGGCGCCATTCGTAGAAGCCGCTGGCCGGCACCAGGCAGCGCCGGCGACGAAAGGCGTGGCGGTAGGCGGGGGCCTGGGCGACCCGCTCGGCGCGGGCGTTGATCATCCGGTAGCCGGTCTTCACGTCGTCGGCCCAGAAGGGCACCAGCCCCCAGCGCAGCAGGGCGAGGCTGCGCCCTTCGGGGGCGTGGCGCACCACCGGGG
>WFVN01000114.1 GCA_015491615.1 Gammaproteobacteria bacterium | reverse complement strand
GCTCTCCTGCCCCGCCATCCGCCGCCTCCTGCGCGGCCCCCGTCCTCAGGCCAAGCTGGTGGTGGGGCGCCCCGACGACCCCGCCGAGCGCGAGGCGGAACGGGTGGCCGAGGCGGTGACGCGGGCAACCAAACCGGCGGGGCAGGAGAGCTGCACCTGCGCCGATGCCCCGGCACCCTGTCCCCGGTGCGCCCAGGCTCGAACCCCGGACCCCGCGCGCCCGGCCGAGGCCGGCACGCGCGCGAGGATCATCCGCCGCAGCGCCCTACCCTCGATGCTGTTGGCGGAATCCTACCGAACCGGACGCTGGCTGGAATCCGGCGTGGGAGGCGTAGCCGAGGGGACCTCACCGCGCCGCCACATAGCCCTGCGCCGGGCCGCCAACGAACCGGGAGACGACGCGGGAGGCTGCACGCCGGCGCGCCGGGGGATCCCCCCGACCCTGGACAATTGCAGGGCGTATTGGCACAACGCCTGGTGGCTGCCCCAAGCCTATGTGAACAACGCCACCTGCGCCTGCCTGGAGACGCCCCACACGACCACGGCCAATTGCGTGCGCGAATTCCTGCAAGACCGGCTGCGCGCCACGCCCACCTGGTTGAAGACCATCGCTGCCGCCGAGAAGCCTTTGGAGATCATCAACCCGTCTGCCTACCAAGTATTCGTCCAGACCGTGCTCACGCCCCGGATCTACCGGGATCACGTGGACGCCTACCGGGCGTGTTGCTGCCCTTCCGGCCCGGCGCCTTATCCCGCCTGGATAGGGGTCACCTCCGTGCCCTTGCCCTGTCCGCTGGTGGGAGAATCCATCCGACGTTTCGGTTCGTGCCACGGCACGCCGGGGGCCTGGTGATGGGGCGCCCCCTTGGAGGCGCCGGGTCGCTAATCGAACCGCCCGGTCACAAGTACGGGAGGGGGCGCGCTTGAGCGAGTCCACCCACAAGGTCCGCACGGTCGGGAAGGGCGCTCAACGCCCGTCCCTCCCGGTCGACGCCCCACGATCGGGGATGCGCCCCGCCATCCGCCACATCCTGCGAGGTCCCCGCCCCCAGGCCAGGCTGGTGGTGGGGCGCGCCGACGACCCCGCCGAGCGCGAGGCGGAGCGGGTGGCCCAGGCGGTGACAGGCGGGTGCGCGTCGGTCGTGGGTCTGCGGCTGCCCGAGCGCCTGCAACGCCGCTGCGCCTGCGGTGAGGAAGAGACTCTGCGGCGCAAGGCCACTGCCGAAGCAGGGGAGACGGCGGAGGCCGCCGCCCAGGCCGCGCGCGCCCTGGAAGGCGGTGGGCGGCCCCTGGACCCCGCCGTGCGCGCCGACCTGGAGCCGCGCTTCGGCTACGACTTCTCCGGCGTGCGCGTACACACCGACAGTGCCGCTGCCGCCGGCGCCCGCCTCCTGCGCGCCCGCGCCTTCACCCTCGGCGGGCACATCGCCTTCGCACCCGGGCAGTACCAGCCCCACAGCGAGGCGGGACGGCGCCTCCTGGCTCACGAATTGACCCACGTGATCCAGCAGGGTGGGGTCCCCGGCGGCGTGATCCGCCGGTCCGCCGACTTCAACAGCACCATGGAGATCTGCCACCGTCTCCTGCGCTCGCGCACCTTCCGCGTGCGCCAAGGCGGCCTGCGGGTCACCGCCGATGCCCGCTGGACCCCCAGCGACGAATGGGCCGGCAGCGAACCGCCCGTTTGCGGGCGGCCGGTCTACCACATGACCCTGGAACAGATCGGGTTTCTCAGGAACAGCGACTACGGCACCTGTGAATTCGACATGGACCGCCCGGTGTCACGGGTCTGGAACGGTCTCCCCGAGGACGACTACCGCCTCACCATCTGGACCAACAATACCAATCCCAACTGTTGCCTGCGGGGGGTCATCGAGGTGCGGGAACAGCCGACCGCCCCGGGCCCATCCTGTACCCGCCCGCCCCCGGGGGCCCTGGAGATCCTCCACACGGTGCTCGACGCGGCCGGCCTCATCCCCGCCTTGGGGGTCATCCCCGACGCCATCAACACGGGGCTCTACCTCATCGAGGGCGACTGGACCAACGCTGGCATCTCGGCGGTGGCCATGGTACCCCTGTTCGGCGACGCCGCCTCCCTGGTGCGGACCGGCCGCCGCGTCGTTCTGCGGGTGTCAGGAGAGGCGGTGGAACGCATCGGCCGGGAAGGACTGGAAGCGGGGATGCGCGAATTGCGCGCCGCCCGGCGTGTGGAAGGGGCTATTGGCAGGGGGCGGGGTCCCCTGCACGGCGTTTCCGAAGCGGAGATAGAGCACGCGCTGGGACGAATGAAAGCCACCGGGGAGCCCCTGGAGCTGATCCCCCACGGGGCGGCGCGCGAGGCGCGTCAGGCCCGAGGGCTCTCGGGCCGTCGCTGGGAATCGGCGCACGGGGCCCCGCGCGCTGCCCTGCGCAACCTACCCGGCTACGACTCGCGTGCGGCGCTCACCCGTCTGTTGCCGCGCCGGGTGCACCGGAGCATGGACCGCTACTGGCAACGGGTGACCCGCCGGCTGGCCCGTCAGGGACGCCGTACCTGGACGGCGCAGGAGATGTTCGAGACGGTGGCCGAATCCATCCGCCGTACCGAAGGCCTGAGCGAGGCGGAAAAAAGCTCCCACATCCTCCGCCTGCAGGACGAGATCTTCATCGAATGGGGCCTGCGTCCCGATGACCTGGTGCGCCTGCCCCATACCCGTTAGGGCGTCTCAATCGTCGCCCATCTCCGGCTAACAGCCTGCCGCTTGCCGGTGACCGAATCCATGGGGAACCGAGGAGCGCTTCCTGTAGCCGATTTGACCCCACGCCGCCCCTGATCGAGAATCGCTAAATCTTAGTGAATCCCTCGGACATTCCATGTTGCGTCTCGAAAACACCTTTGCCCGTTTGCACGGGCTGTCCGTTCCCTGGCGGGGGGCGGTGGTGCCGCGGCCGCGCCTGCTGCTGTTCAATCGGGCGTTGGCGGCGGAGTTGGGACTGCCCGCCGAATTGGAGAGCGGGG
>WFVN01000113.1 GCA_015491615.1 Gammaproteobacteria bacterium | reverse complement strand
TGCGCGGCGAGGCCGAGCTGCCCCGACCCCGACCCTTGTCCGCGAGCGAGACGCCAGACGAACCCGACCTCGCCGACGTACGCGGCCAACACCAGGCCCGGCGCGCCCTGGAAGTGGCCGCCGCCGGTGGTCACAGCCTCCTGTTCATCGGCCCGCCGGGCACCGGCAAGACCCTCCTCGCCAGCCGCCTGCCCGGCATCCTGCCGCCCATGAGCGAGGCGGAGGCGGTGGAGAGCGCCGCCCTCCAGTCCCTCACCGCCGACGGCCTGGACCCGACCGACTGGCGCCGGCGCCCCTTCCGCGCCCCCCACCACACCGCCTCGGCGGTGGCCCTGGTGGGGGGCGGCAGCCAGCCGCGTCCGGGGGAGATCTCCCTCGCCCACCACGGCGTCCTGTTCCTGGACGAGCTGCCCGAATTCGACCGCAAGGTCCTGGAAGTGCTGCGCGAACCCCTGGAGTCGGGGCGCATCGTCATCTCCCGCGCCGCCCGCCAGGCCACCTACCCGGCCCGCTTCCAACTGGTGGCGGCCATGAACCCCTGCCCCTGCGGCTACCTGGGGGACCGGCGCCGCGCCTGCCGCTGCACCCCCGACCAGATGCGCCGTTATCGGTCGCGCCTGTCCGGCCCGCTCCTCGACCGCATCGACCTGCACGTGCCGGTGGAACGCCCCGACCCCTTGGAACTGGACATGGCCGCCCCCGGCGAGCCCAGCGCCGCCGTGCGCCAACGGGTGGTGGCCGCCCGCGACCGCCAGACGGCGCGCCAGGGGTGCACCAACGCGCGCCTGGAAGGGCGGGCCCTGGAGGCCCGCTGCGCCCTCGGTGACGGGGAACGGCGCCTGCTGGCCCAGGCCATGGAACGGCTGCAACTCTCCCTGCGCGCCCGCGCCCGCATTCTGCGCGTGGCCCGCACCCTCGCCGACCTGGACGACGCCCCCGCCATCGCTGCCCCGCACCTGGCCGAAGCCATCGCCCACCGGCCGCTGGATCGCGCCCAGTCCTGAACTGGCCAGGGCGCCGGCGGCACGCTACCATCCCCACATGAACGCATGAACAGTGGAGGTTCCCGTGCGCCTCGCCTGGCTCGTCCTACCCCTCGTCCTCGCGGCTTGCGCTCCCCTCGTTCCCTACCACACCGATCTCACTCCTTGCGAAGCCGACCAGGACGTCGACCGCTGCGCCGACCACGTCCTCGAGGTACACCCGGAATACACCCTCGCATTCGTCGAGCTGGACGACCAGGGCTGGTTCTGGGACCGGCGGCAGATGTGGGCAGTGGTGGACTATTTGAGCGAGGCGGTGCACGAGCGCGACCAACTCATGGTGGTGTTCGTGCACGGCTGGAAGCACAACGCGCACACCTGCGACGGCAACGTCGCCTGTTTCCGCGAGACCTTGCGCCGCATCCACCACCTGGAGCGGCGCGCGGCCGCCGCCCAGGGCCGGTCGGCGCGCGCCGTCAGCGGCATCTACGTGGGCTGGCGCGGCCTTTCCCTGGACGCAGGCCCCCTCACTAACCTCTCCTTCTGGGACCGCAAACGAACCGCCGACCGGGTCGGTTATGGCGCCCTCAGCGAACTGCTGGCGCGCCTGGACTCCATCCGCACTGTCCGCCGCGAGATCACCGGCGGGCCCGAGGCCACCACGCAACTGGTCATCGTCGGCCACAGCTTCGGCGGCCAAGTGGTCTTCTCCGCCCTCTCGCAACTGATGGTGGAACGGGCGGTGGACATCCGCGGCAGCGGCCAATCGCCCCAGGGCTTCGGCGACCTGGTGGTACTGGTGAACCCCGCCTTCGAGGCCAAGCGTTTCGAAAACCTGCGCCAACTGGCCGCCGAGCGCAGCTACTTCCCCGGCCAGCGCCCCCTGCTCGCCATCCTCACCTCGCGCGGCGACAAGGCCACCCGCTACGCCTTCCCCGCCGGGCGCTTCTTCTCCACCCTCACCCAGGCCTACCGCGACCGCGAGCAATTCCGCGCCGACCTCCACGCCGTGGGCCACTACGCCCCCTACCGCACCCACCGCCTGGAGGCGCGCGAACCGGTGCAAGACTTCTCGGAAGAAACAGATCGCCCCTGCGCCTGCCGTTACCTGGCGCGGGAGAGCGAACTGCGGGTAGGAGAACTGGAGGACATGCTGGCCTTCCGCCGCCGCTGGCTGGCGGGCGAGCTGAAACCGGGGTGGTCGGTGACCCTGCCCGGCGGCGTCCTGCGCCACGACCCGGCCCGCCCCAGCCACCCCTTGAATCCCTACCTGGTGGTGAGCGTGGACGACCGCATCATCCACGGCCACAACGACATCTACCGGCCGGCGTTCATCCAGGTCCTGCGCCAGCTCCTCGTCCTCTCCGCCCCTTTGGGGCCGAACGAACGGTCGGGCGACTAGCCCCCTCGCCCGCCGATCTTGTGCACCGCCTGGCGGTTGCCCCAGGCGGCCAGGTCGTCCACCTGCACCCCCACCCACCACACCGGGCCGATGCTGTCACGGGTGTATCCCCCCACCAGGTGCTCATCGTCTTCCAGGAGAATATTACGGGCGAAATCCAGGGCGTCTTCGGGGCGGCGGAAGACGTGCCAATAGACGATGCGGTCCGCCTCCGGTCGCTTGCCCGGCAAGGAACGCTCCTGGGTGAGCCGACGCTCCAGATCGTGTAGTTGGTGTTCGTCGGGAAACTGAGCCATGGCAACCACCTCGATCCAGGAAACCGGAGTGAGCATAGCCCGCCCGCCGGCCTGCGCCTAGTGTTGGTCGGCGCCGCTGGCCACCCCTGCCTCCTTGCACTACAGTACAGGATGACCCTGCGGAGGCATCCATGGGCGCCTACCTCGGTTTCCTCAAGCGGCGGCACGCCGACACCCTCCTCACCCGTCTGCGCGTGGAGGGTTACCACGCCCTCGGCCCGCGGGTGCGGGACGGTGTCATCGTCTTCGCTCCCCTGGAGCGGTGGGACGAGCTACCCCAAGGAAGGGTGGACGAACAAATCCCTGGCCGCTACCGCCTGCGCACCACCGACAGCCCCCGCTGTTTCCTCTGGACCACCGGCCCCCAGGCCCTCAAGCCGCTGTTGTTCGTCCCCGAGGAACCCTTGTGGTCGGTGCACCGGCAACGGGGCCACGACTTGGCCTTCCGGGTCCGCCACCCGCGACCCGCCAAGCGGGCGGTCATCGGCGTGCGCGCCTGCGATCTCGCCGCCCTCGCCCTCCAGGACCGCCACTTCCGCGGCGGCACCCACCCCGACAGCCGCTATCTCACCCGCCGCCGTGACCTGTTCCTGGTGGCAGTACACTGCACACGAGCCGCCGACACCTGTTTCTGCGCCAGCACCGGCGACGGGCCCCGCGTCTCCGAAGGCTTCGACCTGGCCCTCTCCGAGCTGGACGAGGGCTACCT
>WFVN01000112.1 GCA_015491615.1 Gammaproteobacteria bacterium | reverse complement strand
TGTACAGCTTCACCCGCACGCGCCCGTTCACCACCGCCTGGGAGGCGTCGATCATAGCCTGCAACATCTTGCGCTCAGGACTCCACCAGTAACCGTTGTAGATGAGGGCGGCGTAGCGTGGCATGAGCTCATCCTTCAGGTGGGCCACTTCCCGGTCCAGGGTGATGGACTCGATGGCCCGGTGCGCCTTGAGCATCACGGTGCCGGCGGGGGTCTCGTAGCAGCCGCGCGACTTCATGCCCACGTAGCGGTTCTCGACGATGTCCAGGCGCCCCACCCCGTGCTCACCGGCGATGCGGTTCAGGTGCGCCATCACCTGCGCCGGGGTCATGGGCTCCCCGTCGATGGCGGTGATGTCGCCGCGCTCGTAGGTGAGTTCCAGGTACTGGGGCGCGTCGGGGGCCTGCTCGGGGGCGGTGGTCCAGCGCCACATGTCCTCCTCCGGCTCCGTCCACGGGTCCTCCAGGGGACCGCCTTCGTAGGAGATGTGCAGGAGGTTGGCGTCCATGGAGTAGGGGGACTTCTTGCCCCGCTTCTGTTCGATGGGAATGCCGTGCGCCTCGGCGTAGGCGAGCAGCTTCTCACGCGAGTTGAGGTCCCACTCCCGCCAGGGGGCGATCACCTTCACGTCCGGCTTGAGGGCGTAGTAGCCCAGTTCGAAGCGCACCTGGTCGTTGCCCTTGCCGGTGGCCCCGTGGGAAACCGCATCGGCCCCCGTCTCCCCGGCGATCTCGATCTGCCGCTTGGCGATGAGGGGGCGGGCGATGGAGGTCCCCAGCAGGTATTCGCCCTCGTACACGGCGTTGGCACGGAACATGGGGAAGACGAAGTCACGCGCGAACTCCTCGCGCAGATCGTCGATGTAGATCTCTTTCACGCCCAGGGCCTCGGCCTTGGCCCGCGCCGGTTCCACCTCCTCCCCCTGGCCGATGTCGGCGGTGAAGGTCACCACCTCGCAGTCGTAGGTCTCCTGTAGCCACTTGAGGATTACCGAGGTGTCCAGACCGCCGGAATAGGCCAGCACCACTTTCTTCACTTCGCTCATGACGATACCAATCCGGTTTCCGGAAAACGCGGCATTTTATCAGGCGCGAGCGGCCGCGAACCACTCTCCTCCGGCCATGCTCCGGAGCGACCGAGCACCCGCTCAGTCCAATGGACGACCGCCGTGGGCGCGGCCCAGATGACGGTAGTCGATGCTCACCCGGTCGCCCGCCACCGGCCGGAAATGCCCGTCGGCGAAGGCCACGTGCGCGGGATGGTCGCGGTAGTAGGGGATCACGTTCGGGTGGGCGAAGCGCACCATCCAGTGGTAGCGATAGGCGACCTCCGCCTTGACGGCCACCCCAGCGGCCAGATCGCGCACGCCGGCGATGGGTCCGAGCACGCGCGCCCCCTCCTCCAGCATCGCCCGCACCCCGGCCTCGTCCAGGCCCTCCACGTTGAAGAGGATGACGTGGTCCACCGGCGTGCGGCGGTATTCCGGGGCCATCAGGCGTTGCAGGTGGTCCTCCCAGGGCGGTAGGCGCCCCATCAGTCCCGCCGCCTGTTCGGCGAGGGCCTTCACCGCCGCTTCGCCCCGGCCTTCTCCACCCCGGGGCCAAAGACGACCCAGATCCACCCAACCGACTTCTCCAGGCAGGGCTTCGGGGATGTCCGGTCGCGGGGCCGCCTCCCAGAGGGGCGCTCCGCAGGCCTCGGCCGCGGCGGATACCTCCTCCCGCCCCTCGACGTCCGCCTCCGACGCCAACACCAGAGCGGTGACGCCCCGGTTGAGGGCCAGGGCGGCATCCGTCTCGCCGCCCACACCGGTCTGCAGGATCACCACCGGCACGCCGGCGCGCTCGGCGGCCACCTCCACCGCCGCCGCCACCGCTTCGTGAAAGGGCGAGGAAAGGGGCGGCAGAGTCAGGATCACGGGCATCGCCACCCGTTCCGCCCCTTGCAATGCCCCATACAACTCCGTCACGCCCGCCACCGGCAGGGCCGGTACCACCTTTTTCAGTTCCCGAGCCACCGCCATGAGCGCCCCGGCATCGACCAATGCCATCGAACCCTCCTTACGAGAACGACCGTCGTCGGACGGCCGCCGAAGTTAACGGAAAAGAAGGAAACAGGGAAGCAGATCACAATAGCTGGTCGAAGATGTGCTGCGCCCGTTCCCAATGCTCGGTCTGTGGATTCCTGAGGCTCGGGTCCAACGCTCTGAAGGTCCGTGCCAAGGCCACGGTGATGGCACCGACCAGCTCCGGCAGGTGGGCCTCCACCTCCTCGTCGTAGTCCAGTTCTACCTGGGGCAGCCCGGCGATCTGGTCGAGGATGGGCTGCAGCTCCAGCTCCACGTCCATCTTCTTGAACTCGCGCATGGTCTCCTGCAGCCCCTTGGTGATGGGCAAGTCGTAAAGGCGGATGATGTCGCACCCGTTGGCCTTCGCCGCCACCACGCCCATGATCATCATGTCGTGGATCTTCTGATTGACGAAGTCGGTGAGGCGTTTGAGGTCGTCCTTGTCCACGTCCAACTGCGCGGCGACTCGGAACAGGCGTTCGAACTTGGCGATTCCCATGATCATGTTCGGTCGTCTCCTTATCCGTTTCTTTGGTCCGTTGGGTACAACATAGACAACATGGGGACGACTGCCATGAATCAACCCCCCACACGAAAAAGCCCGGCGCGAAGGCCGGGCCATGGTGTCTGCACCGAAAAGGCGTCAAGCGGCGTTGGGATCCTGGGTGTTGTGTTCCACCCAGCGCTCGCCCTCAGGCGTCGCCTCGCGTTTCCAGAAGGGCGCGCGGCTCTTGAGGTCGTTGATGATGAAACGGCAGGCGTCAAAGGCCATGGCCCGGTGCTCGGACCACACCGCCACCAGGACGATGGGCTCGTCGGGGCGGATCTCCCCCACCCGATGGATCACCATGCAGTCGAGCACGTCCCAGCGCGCCATGGCGTCTTCGCAGACCTTCTCCAGGTGGCGCTCGGTCATGCCCGGGTAATGTTCCAGGAACATGGCCCGGATGCCTTCGTAGCCGTCGTTGAAGTCGCGCATGGTACCCACGAAGACCACCGTGCCCCCGTGCTTGCCGACGGGCAGGTGATCCCGCTGGTAGGCGGCCACCTCCGCCCAGGGGTCGAACAACCCTTCCTGTACCTGGATCTTCATGTCAGCCTCCAGTC
>WFVN01000111.1 GCA_015491615.1 Gammaproteobacteria bacterium | reverse complement strand
GCCGAACGGGAACGCAAGCGGCTGGATTCGGCGCGCGCCCGCTTGGAAGACGAACTCGCGCGATTGCGCAAACTGGCGGCGGAGCCGGTCGCCCTGGCCGAAGAAAATCAACGCCTGAAGGCCCGCAACGCTCAGATAGAGCAGGAGCTCCACCGTCTGCAGGCAGAGGTGTCGCAGTTGCGTGACCAGACCCGCCGCGACTGGTTCCTGGCCGGCGCCGGCGTTCTCGGAACGGGCTTGCTCATCGGCCTCATCCTTCCCCGCATCCGCTGGCGACGGCACAGGGAATGGTTGGATTGAAGGGGAGAGAGGCGGGGGAAGGACGATTCCCGCGGCCCTGAAGCGGGAGAGCCACCTCTCCGTCCACCCTGTCCCGCCACTGCGTTTCACCCACCGCATCGTTTCTGATGGGAGGCTCGACCCCCGGCCCTGAGAGCGATGCCCTCCCTGCCATGTCGAGTGGAACAAAAAAGGGCCCCGAAGGGCCCCAAACTCGATTCGCCGCCGAGGCGGCGTCGTGTTGTGATTATTTTCCGGAACCGCGCACGCCGGTGAACTCGGGATAGGCTTCCATCCCGCACTCGGCCAGATCCACACCCTCGAATTCCTCTTCCTCGGAGACGCGCAGACCGATGACGGCCTTGATGATCGCCCACACCACGAGGGCGGCGATGAAGGTCCACGCGAAAATGGTGACGATGCCGAGGAGCTGGGCGGCCAGAGAGGCATCCGGGTTGGTGAACGTTACGGCGATGAGGCCCCAGATACCCACCACGCCGTGCACGGAAATGGCACCGACGGGGTCGTCGATCTTCATCTTGTCCATGGCGACGATGGAGAAGACGACGATGATACCGCCCACCGCACCGATGAGGGTCGCGACCAGGGGCGAGGGAGTCAGAGGCTCGGCAGTAATGGCCACCAGCCCGGCCAGGGCGCCGTTCAGGACCATGGTGAGATCGGTTTTGCCGAACATCAGGCGAGCGACGATCATCGCCGCGATGACGCCACCGGCGGCCGCCATGTTGGTGTTCACGAAGATGGCCGCGACGGCATTGGCTTCGCCCACGTCGGAGACCTTCAGCTCGGAACCGCCGTTGAAGCCGAACCAGCCCAGCCAGAGGATGAAAGTGCCCAGGGTCGCCAAAGGCAGGTTGGCGCCGGGGATGGGATGGATGGAACCGTCCTTGCCGTACTTGCCCTTGCGCGGGCCCAGCAGAAGCACCCCGGCCAAGGCCGCCGCCGCACCGCACATGTGCACCACGCCGGAGCCGGCGAAATCCAAGAAACCGGCCTCGTCCAGGAAACCGCCACCCCACTTCCAAAAGCCCTGGAGGGGATAGATGAAGCCGGTCATCACCACCGCGAAGGCGAAGAAGGCCCACAATTTCATGCGTTCGGCCACGGCACCGGAGATGATGGACATGGCGGTGGCCACGAACACCACCTGGAAAAAGAAGTCGGCCATGGCCGAGTAGTAAGGCGCGTCCTCACCACCGGCCAGCACTTCCTCCACGGTGTTGTCAGGCCCCAGGAGGAAGCCGATACCCGGCCAGAAAGAAGACACCGCTTCGGACGGATACATGATGTTGTACCCCACCAGCATGTACATGAAGCAGGCGATGGCGAACAGACCGATGTTCTTGGTGAGAATCTCCACCGTGTTCTTGGCTCGTACCAACCCTGCCTCGAGCATGGCGAAGCCCGCGGCCATCCACATCACCAGGGCCCCGGACATGAGAAAGTAGAACGTGTCCAGGGCGTAACTCAGTTCGATCAGTTTTTCCATGTTTCAGGTATCCCCCTTGCTCAAATTAGAATTATTGGCTCACAGGGCGTCCGTACCGGTCTCTCCGGTACGGATACGGATGGCTTCCTGGAGCTCGAAGACGAATATCTTGCCGTCCCCGATCTTGCCCGTCTTGGCGGCATTGGCGATTGCCTCCACCACCTGGTCGAGGATTTCGTCGCTCACCGCCACTTCCACTTTCACCTTGGGGAGGAAATCCACTACGTACTCGGCTCCCCGATAGAGCTCGGTATGCCCTTTCTGACGACCGAATCCCTTGACCTCGGTGACGGTGATGCCCTGTACGCCGATTTCCGACAGCGCCTCACGAACATCATCCAGCTTGAACGGTTTGATGATCGCCGATACGAACTTCATGGTTGCGTCTCCTGATCGTTGCATTCGCGGAGGGGACGACCGCGCCCCATCCACCCGCCGGGTCTTTAGCACCCCCCGTGCCATTCCAGTACCTGCTTTCAATTCATCGAGTTACGGTCACTCTCCTGACGCTTCATCGAACATCGTCGCCGTTTTGCACTCGGTTGGTGCATTGAGGGCGGGCGTCCCTGGACTTATTGCACCCTGCTGGTGCATTGCTGGTGGCGCACTCCCCTGGCTTTTCGTTAGTATTTGATTTTTTTATAACTTTTATGCTAAGAAGGGGCTTGCTCAGGGACGCGGCACAGTGACCGAGGGGAGCACTTTGTTGTGCCTTTCCGGAAAAGCACCGTAAACTTCCTACACCGCGTCACCGCGGCCTTTCGCCAGAAGGACTCTGGCCCATCTCGACAAAACAAACAGACAAGCGCTCAAGGAGTCAGAACCATGAAAAAGACTTTACTCGCAGCCAGTATCGCCGCACTCGCGACGCCCGCCTTCGCCGGGGGCATTGACAGCGGTGCCGACCTCACCCTCTCCGGTGGTTTCGGTGCCGGTTACTACAACACCACCAACACCGGTAGCTCCAACAACGACAACTTCCAGGTCACCGACTTCATGCTGGAACTCTCCGCCGAGCCGTCCGACGGTGTCGGCTTCACCGCCGGCTTCGGCACCATGGCCGCCATCACCGTCACCGACGGCGGGGTGGGCAATACCCCCTACCCTTACGGCTTCCAGTACGGCTGGGCGACCGTCGCCCCCATGGAAGGCGTGAGCATCGAGGCCGGCATGCTGGCCACCAACATCGGCTACGAAGTGGCTTACTCCTTGGCCAATCCCCATGCCACCATCGCCGGCATCTGGGCCGCGCAGCCCGTGTACTACCCCGGCGCCCGAGTCAACTACGCCATGGGCGATTTGGGCCTCTACGCCGAAATCAACCAGGCGGGTGGCGGTTCTTCCCAGGGTTGGACCGTGGGCGCCAGTGGTTCCGTCGCCGGTTTGGATTATGCGGTGAATTACCGTGACGGCGACCAGTCCAGCAATCTGCTCGACATCATCCTCGCCACCAAGGTGGCCGGCATGGACGTGGCCGTGAACCTGGACTACACCATGCTGGACAACGCCCCCACCGGTCAGGACGACACCGCCCTGGGCACGGCCATCTACGTGGTGCCCAGCTTCGGCGCCATCGACGTGCCCGTGCGCGTGGAGTTCATGAACGACGGTACCAGCGGCGTGTACGGGGGGGTGGACAGCGCCACCACTTTCACCGTCACCCCCACCTTCGCCTTCTCCGAGAATGCCCTGGTACGTGCGGAGTTCTCCCTGGTGAACAGTACCAACAAGATCTTCGCCGACGAAAACGGCGTGGCCCAGGACTCGAAGACCTCCTTCGCCGTCCAGGCCGTGTACACTTTCTAAGCCCTTTCCCGAAGCACACCAAGGGACCCGACCGCGCCCCGTGGCGCGGTCGGGTTTTTTATTCACACTTTGACACCGATGCCGACGAAGCGCGACGGTGGACGAGGGCGTGCCGGCGTCCGGGATGGGATTTCTTCACCTCGCATCGTTCTTGCGCGGTACGGAGAGCGGCGTCGAGGAGATCGCCCGGGTCGCTGATTCTTTCCGCTAGGCGTTCTCCGACCAATGTAGTTCAAAAAGGGGTACAGGCACGATGGGCCTAT
Organism: Gammaproteobacteria bacterium; assembly: GCA_015491615.1. Classification (GTDB taxonomy): domain Bacteria; phylum Pseudomonadota; class Gammaproteobacteria; order S012-40; family S012-40; genus S140-43. The sequence continues at coordinate 7,566 of WFVN01000111.1, read as the reverse complement.
GCGGGCGTTCCCCCTTGGACTTCAGGTGTATCGGGCATTACTGAGGTAGCCGGCCAGCCGCGCCGCCCGTCGTTGGTGTTGGATACGTTCTGCGTCGAGCCAGGCCCGATGGGGCAAAAAGAGCGCCAGGATGCCGCACATGTCGCCATCGGCGTCGTCGATCGGTTCCACCCAAGCGGAGTCGAGCAGGGGATTGGCGATCTTCTCGATGAAGGTCTTCCACACGCCGCTCAGGCAGTGGGCGTTTTCGTTGAATTGCCAGTCCGCTCGATGATAGACGCGACGGATGCGAGGCCACTCTTCCTCGATCCATCGCGTCGTTTGCCGCGAGCACAGGTGGGAGGGGAGGTCGACGCAGCACGTCATCCGCGCGGGGGGCGCCAGAAACAACAGGTTCGGCCACGGTTGAAGGTCGTGGAGTTTTTTCAGTAGTTCGCCAGCGGCTTCATCCCGGGATCCACCGCTCAAGAGGCCATGGACGAAACGCGATTCGAAAGCGTTCCAGACCTCTTCCTCAAGCTTTGGAGACAAGTGGATCGTGTCTTGGTGGTACGGTTTGAAAGGTGCGATACGCCCCATCCTTCGTTCTCCTGGCCGATGATCGTCGCCCTCTCATCGGCACGGGACGCAATTTTTAGAGAGCGGCGCGGATCAGGAGGCAGTCGCAGGGGAGGGAAAGGGCGATTCGGTCGTAGTGGGCCCCCAAGCCGCCTGTGGCGGCATGGGGCAGGAGAACGAGATCGAACGGTTGCCCGCGGAGATGTTCGTGCAAGGCCAGGCCCAAGGGGCCCCAGCGCAGGCCGGTCTGGGACGGGGGTAACCGCAATCGCTCGCGTAAGGTAGTCAAGGTGTGTTCAGCGGCCTGGAAACGGGTCTCTTCCAAGGCCCAATCGATTTCGAAAGGAGAAAACTCCGTACCGGCGACGGCCAGAGGTTCGAGTACGACCAGGAGGTGCAGGTGGGCTTCGTAGGCCCGGGCCAAGACCTCGGCGCGTTCCAGTAATGTGTCCGCCCGGTCGGGCAGGGCCAGGACGGCGAGAATGTGACGATAGAGGCCGTTCACCGGGCGCCTTCCAAAGCCCCGAGGAGGGCGGGATCGCCGATGGTCTCCGCCAGACGACGTGCATCCCAGCCTTGAGCGTCGGTGATGGTGGGGTTGGCTCCCGCCCGTAGCAGGGTCCGTACGAGGCGGACGTCCCCTTGATGGATGGCGATATGCAGCGGCGTATAGCCGGCGAGACTGCGACGATTGATGTCGGCGCCAGCCTCGATGAGCCGCTGAGCGGCCTCGGCGCTACCGGCGGCGATGGCGGCGAACAGGGCACTTTCCCCGTCGGTGTTGACGGCGTCCACGCGGGCGCCATGCTGGAGCAGTCGTTCGACTATGGTGGTGTGACCGCCTTCGGCGGCGAGCATGAGCGCGGTTTGCTTGCCGTATCGTTCGAACACCGCGTTGGCGTCGGCGCCGGCGCTCAGCATGGCGCTCACGACGCGCTCCAACCCGTTGGCAGCGGCAGTGAGGATCAGGGGCGCACCATGGGCATTGTGGCCCGTGGGATCGGCACCTCGCCGTAGCAACCGGAGGGCCGTTTCTTCGTCGCCCCGGCGGAGGGCCAGGAAAAGGACCGGGTTGCCCTCGTCGTCTTTGCTGTTCGCGTCGGCGCCGGCTTCCAGGGCCGCGGCGATCGCCCGTGTGTCACCGGTGGCCACCGCCTCGACGAGTTCCGAGTCCAGGTCCGCGGCTTGTATCCAGGGCAGGAAAAAGAGCAGGAGCCCGGAGAGGGAAATACGCCATCCATTCATGATCCACGGTCCTTTGGCTGTTTTGAACGAAGATTAGCGGGCATGGGGGCGTTCGTCGACATGGGTGAGGCGTCGCACCAGCGCGATCCAGGCGGGCGAGAGGATCAGCGAGAGGGTGATGACCGCCAGGGCCAACTGGTGGGCGAAATCGTCGATGAAACCGGCCTGGAGAGCCACCGATACGAGGAGAAAACTGAACTCGCCGATCTGCCCCAGCAAACCGCCCACGTAGATGGCATGTGGCCAGGCACTGCCCAGGAGGCGGACGATGAAGGCGTTGATGAAGGTGTTGGTGACGAGCACACCGATGACCAGGGCGATGATGGCGGGGGCGTTTTGTAGGGCGAAATCCAAGTCGATGAGCATACCGATGGCGACGAAGAACAACGCCAGGGAAACGGCGTAGAAGGGAGAAAGCGCATGGTGCACCCACTGGGTTTCCCGCGCGGCGCCCACCAGCAGACCGCCAAGGAAGGCGCCGAGGGCGGTAGAGAGTCCTAAAAGACCGGTGACGGCGGCCGAGCCGAGACACACCAGGATGGCCACGAAGACCTGAAGCTCGTGGTCCTTGCGGATCCAGTTGGAGAAGGGCAGGCGGATGCGGCCACCGCGTACCAACCAGACGAGGAAGGCGAATGCGATCAGGGCACCGGCGCCCTGGCGGGTGAGTTCGGCTGGATCCACGACCGCCTGCCCCAGGTGTTCGAGGATCAATAACATGGGGATGACGAGGATGTCCTGTACCAGGAGCACGCCGAGGGCGTCCTGGCCGGCGGGAGTGGAGAAGAGTTGCCGTTCCCCCAGATATCGGAGGACCACGGCGGTACTGGAGAGACTGATGACGAACCCGAACAACACCACCTGAGGAGTGCTCCAACCGAGGGCGCGTCCCACCAGCCAGGCGAAAGCGACGCTGACCAGGACCTGGGCCAAGGTACCGAGGACTGGAACCCGCCAGCGTGCCGCCAGGGCCTGGGGCGAGACTTCCATGCCGACGAAGAACAGCAGCAGGATCACCCCGATGTTGCCGATGCGCTCGATCCAGTGGATGTCGTCCACGACCCCCAGGACCGACGGACCGAGGACGATGCCGGCGAAGAGATAGGCGATGACGTGCGGTTGATGCAGGGCGCGCAGGATCACGGCCACGGCGGTGAGTCCCAGAAGTAATTTCACCGCGGGGAGGAGCAAGGGATCTAAATGCATGGCGAGGCGGCTCGTGGCTTGGGTGACGATATTCCGCGTCGATTCGGGCGAGTGTTGTCTCGGTTTCGAGCGTAGAACTCCAGTCTAACAGGCCCGTCGCCCTTCGGCCCCGGAGCGACCATCGTGTGCGTTGGGTCCGGCATGCCGCTTCCTTCAGCGTATCCGCCCGATCAGGCGCCGCCACAAAGCGCGACCGGCCAGGTGCATGAAGACGGGCGCCCCGGCGATCAGATACCACCAGTAGGTGAAGAATCGCCACAACAGCAAGGTCGCGGCCAAGGTCGGGGGATCCAGATAAGGCGCGAGGAGGGCGGAAAAGCCCAGCTCCACCCCGCCGCTTCCGCCCGGTAGCAAGGACAACTGCCCGGCGGACAGGGCCAGCATCTGTGCCAGGAAAGCGTAGGCCCAGGAGAGTTGTGCCCCCAGGGCGACGACGATGACATAGAGAATGGAATAGCGCAGCAACCAATGGCCGACGCATAGACTATAAAGGAGCAGCAGGCGCGTTCGCGGCAAGCTGAACATGAAGCGCAAGGTGGCGCGGAAGCGCAGCAGGCCCCGCGCCAAGCGTCGACGTCGTTGGGGGGAGATCCGGAATTGGCGCAGCAAGCGCCCGCCCAGGAGCAACACCGGACGATACCAGCGCCCCAGGGCCCAGGTCAGGAACAGGCCTAGGAGCAACAGGGCGCCGAGGGCAAAGAAAGGCCAGGCCAGGTGTTTTCCGGGTTGCCAGAGCAAATACAGACCCAAGGACAAGAGGGCGGAGAGAAAGAAGACCAGGTCCAAGAGTTGGTGGAGGGCGTAGAGGGCTGCCGCACGCGCCACCGTGAGTCCCTTCCGGTGCAGGAGGTGGACGAACACCACCGGGCCGCCGCTGGCCGCCGGTGTGGCGCACACAGCGAAATCGGTGGCCATGACGATCCCGAAAGTGCCACGGAAGGGAAGGGGACGCCCCACCGCCGTGAGCATCACCCGCAGGCGGGCGCTGTTGAATCCCCAACAGCCGAAGACCATGGTGATGCCGACGGCGTATAGCCACGGTGGGGCGTCCGTGAGGCGCGCCAAGGCCTCGCCGCCGCCCAACAACAGCGGGATGCCCAGGGCCAGCAACAAGGCCAAGGCGACGAGGGTGGCATGGCGATTCACCCGCGGCGCTCCGGTGGCGTCGCGCTGAGGGGGAAACGACAGCGGTCGTGACGGAATACCGAGCCGTACGTAGGAAACGAGCGGAAGGCGAGTGTGGACGCTGCTTCCAATGGCGGCGCCGGGGTGTTCGTGTGTGAGCCGTTGGGGTTAATGGGTCGTCGAGCCTGGAACGTTCCCCCCGGATTGTATCGCAAACCGCGCCTTTACTATCGCCCCGGCGCCGACCCGTATCTCACCGTTCGCGGATTCGTTGACCACGAGCATGCCGCGGGGTGGCGCGATCGGGGGACGACGACACTGGCTCGTCACGCCCTCCGCGATGACGGAGCCGGCGCTTGCGAAACGTTACGCATGCGAAGAGCCGTCGTGGCCGGGTCGTGAGGCGGTTTTATGGGCTTGGTCCCTGTGCATGTCGATGAACTGTTTTATGTTTTTGGATAGAATCAAGTCCAGGTTGGCGATGATTTTCTCGTCACTCCAGTTCCACCAGGATGTTCGCGTGAGCTCGTCGACTTCCGCCCGCGCAAATCTGTATCGAATCAATTTCGCCGGGTTGCCTCCGACGATGGCATAGGGAGGCACATCTGGTGACCACGCTCTTTGCGCCGATGACGGCGCCATCGCCTATCGTCACGCCAGACGGCATCAGCGAATCCAGGCCGATCCAGACATCGTTCCCTTTATTACGTCGCCCTTCGTTATTTCTTTGTTCCTCAAGCGCTCGTGGGGTCGGGTAGGCGGTGGCAAACGGAAAGGTGCCGACCCAATCGGTATGGTGCTCGCCTCCCAAGAGGATCGTGACGCCGGGAGCGATCGAACAGAAACGATCGTGAGCCTGGCGCCGTTGTCCCAGGATTTTCTGGTTGGATTACCATAGGTATGTCTCCCGACGCGGCAGGAGGGGTGCTGTAGGGGGATCGTCGCCATGGGATCATTTGCTCCACCCCAATAGACCCAGCACTTCTCCGAGTTCCAGGACGGAATGCGTCAGATCGCGACACGGTGAGGCCTTGGCCAAACGGGCGCGGAGCTTGGTGCGTGCGGTCTTCGTATCGTTGGCGAGGCCGTCCAGGAGCAGCAATCGGGCGACGACGGGCCAGAAAGCCTCGTCCTTCATTTCCAGCAGATCCAGTCGTTCGAGCAGAGCCAGGTGGATGTCGCGCCAGGCGTCGTTCATCTCCAGTTGCCATTTCCAGCGCTCGAACAGGGCAGGCAGACATAGGGCGCCGTAAGGGAAGGGACTTTCCGGGTCGGCGTACACCACCCGCTGCAAGGTGGCCAAGAACACCGTGCCGAGGACGTTGAGGGTCTCGTGGTGTTCGTCCACGTAGTCGAGAACGTCCGGAGCGCAAAAATGTTGCAGCACCAGTTCCAGCTCGTCGGCGCTGGTGACGCAGGACAGCACCAGGGTGGTGTAGTCCAGGAAGGCCATGGGGCTGCGCATGGGGAATTCGATGTCCACCCCTTGCGCGTCCTGGGTGGAGGCGGTTTGTTCGGTGTGCGGGTTCACGGCTTCTTCGATCATGGCTGTTTCACCTGTTGGCAGTAAAGCATGGAGTCCCGTTCGGCGAACCATTTGTCCGCGTGTTCGCAGTCGCGATACTCGTAGAAGTAGGGGCCGCCGATGGTGTAGTGGATGAGGCTGACGTCGTCGTTGGGCGGGTCGTAGTCCGCCAGGTGGTTCCAGCGGTGGGGGATCTCACCGATGAGGTCGTCGCTCTCCAGCCATTTGAACTGGTGCAGCTCCAGGCCGGAGGCGGTGTTGACGTATTCGGGGGTCAGCGCCTTGCAGCGGGCGTTGTTGAAGAGCATGACGCTGGACCAGTTCTTCTTTTCATAGCGCGTCTGCGGCTGATTGAGGAATTTGCGCTCCTCCTCGGGGACATGGTGGTGCTTGACCACCTGCACCGCGTAGCGGTCGTCGCGCAGGTCATAGAGTTTGGCGATGTCGTCCAGCACGAGCATGTCGCAGTCCATGAAGATGGACCAGCCCTGGTAGCCGGAGAGGTAGGGGGTGAGGAAGCGGGAGAAGGAGAAATCGGTGGACTGGAGCGGATTGCGCTCGCGCGTCATGAGCCCGTTTAGGTTCTTGAGGGCCAGGGGGATGAAGGCCACCGGCCGGCTGGAGCGGCGCAGGATGCTGTGGGTCAGCACATGCCAGGCGATGGTTTCCTTGGGATCGAAGCCGATGAAGATGCGGATGGGTTCCATGGGCTTGGCTCGTATGGTGTGGCGATGCAGTCCCTGCAAGGGGTGTGCCGGTCGGTATGGGGCTTGCAACGGGAGGGGTGGACATACAGGAGCCGATCGATGCATTACAGCCGCGAGAATCCCAGCCCCCGCTACCGTGAGTTGATGGCGTTGTACCAACGTATGCACGAGGAGGGCATCCCCGAGGAGGGGCGCCGCCCCGAGGCGACCTTTCCCGGGGAGAGCCTGCGCCCCCACTTGCGGCGCATCAAAAGGCTGATCCAGCACACGCAGGCCCGTACCCTGTTGGACTACGGTTCGGGCAAGGGGCTCCAGTACCAGCCCATGACCCTGGAATTGGAAGGGACCCGCTGGCCGGGGGTGCAGACCTATTGGGGGGTGGAACAGATCTATTGCTATGACCCCGGCTACCCGCCGTTGTCCGTTCTTCCCCGGTGGACTTTCGATGGGGTGATCTGCACCGATGTGCTGGAGCATTGTCCGGAGGAGGACATTCCCTGGATCCTAGAAGAGATTTTCTCTTTCGCCCGCCGCTTCGTGTACGCCAACATCGCTTCCTTCCCCGCCAAGAAGACCCTGCCCAACGGTGAGAACGCCCACTGCACCATCCGCCCGGCCGAATGGTGGTTGGAACAGGTGCGGGCGATCGCGCCCAAGGTGGCGTTCGAGCTGATCGTGACCACAAAGGCCGTGGACGAGGCCGGCAAGCCTCGCTACCACAGCCGCGTGATCACCAACCTGTCTGCCTGAGCCCCTTCGCCAGCCCTTCCAGGGCCGCTTCCCAGGTGCCGTCCGCGCCCTGGCGGTGGACCTCGGCCTGGGGAAACCAGGGTGAGGCGCCGTCCGTGCCCCAGCGCCATTCGGGCGGGTGGGGGACGAGGACGTGGGCGGGACGGTCGAGGCCGGCGCGCAGATGGAGGGCGGTGTTGGAGACGGTGACGTAGGCGTCGGCCAGGTCCATGAGGGCGAGGAGCTCGTCCAGGTCGTCGTGCAGGTGGGCAAGGTCGTGCACGGGGCGGCCGGCGGCCGCGGCCAGGTCTTGCCGGTCGGCCTCGCGTGGCCGGCGCTGGACGGCGAGGAGGGTGGCGGAGCGCCCGTCCAGGGCGGCGGCCAGGGCCTGGCCCAGGGCGGCCGGGTCGATGCGTTTGTGGAGGCGGTCGGGGCCGGGGGTGCCCGCCTCCCAGGTGAGGGCGATCCACG